>CAMCKZ010000001.1 GCA_945875545.1 Polyangium aurulentum
CGGCCATCCGCGGCCGGCCGCGGCCAGCGCCAGTCACCTTTCCGTGAGCATATTTGCAATAAATCGTCTTGGCATTGCGCTTGCTTACGTGCTGCATGCGAAGCGACGACGAATCATCCGCGACCTACCTTCCGTGCCCCCGCGGCGACATCGAGCTCGTGGCGCGGCTGCTCAGCGGAGGAACCCCTGGCCCCACGCACGTTCTCCTGGCCTCGCGCGTGCTCGAAGACATCGGTGGTCTCCGCGGCCTCGCCCGGTCGGGGCGTACGCGGCTCCTGGAGCGGGGCACGCTCACGGCGGAACAGGCGGATGTTGTTCTGGCGGCCTTGAGCCTCTCGAAGCGACTCGAGGCGGCGGTGCATGCGCGACGCAAGGCCCCGAAGTTGGCCTCGCCGCAGGCCATCGCCGCGTGGGCCATTCCGCGATTGGGCTACCTGGATCGGGAAGAAGTGTGGGCGCTCATGCTCGATACGCACTGCGCCCTGCTTGGGGCGCGACGTGTCGCTCAGGGGGGTATTTGCTCGGTGGCCCTCGATTTGCCGACGCTTTTTCGGGAGGTTGCGTCGGAGGGTGGCCGCATTTTTGTCCTCGTGCACAACCATCCGTCCGGCGACGCGCGGCCCTCGGCGGAAGACATCGCGTTCACCAAACGCGTCGCGCGGGCGGCCGCCATCATCGATGTGCCGCTCGCGGATCACGTCGTGGTTGCGGGCAAAGAGTGGGCCTGCGTGCCCTTTGAGACGGAGCGAACGGTGAGGCGAATTGCAGCGTCTGCGGGCAGCGACGCGATCGCAACGGCGAACCACTAGCGCCCTTTTTGGGCGGCGCGAGGCGCTGGCCTAAACGGTTTTCTCCGGCGTCTCGGTCGGTGCAACAACGGCTGCCGCCTGCGGAGGCGGGTTCGTGCGGATATGGCGCACGTCGTCGCCGTCGACCAAAAAGATCACCTCTTCGGCGATGTTCGTGGCGTGGTCTGCGATGCGTTCGATGTATTTTGCAACCTTGATGACGCGCACCGCGCCCGGGATATCTCCAGGGTTTGTCGCCATGTAGGCCATCATCTTTTCGAGGATACCGCCGTAGAGGGCGTCGACGATGTCGTCGCGCTGAAGCACGTCTTTGGCCCGCGCGCTATCCGATTGCACGAAGGCTTCGAGGGCGTCTTGGAGCATGCGTTGGGCTTCGTCGCACATGCTCTCGAGGTCCGATTTTACGGCCTCGGTGGCCAATCCGTGCCCTTCGCGCGCGCGCTCGGCGATGTTGACCGACTCGTCTCCGATGCGTTCGAGGTCGGTGACGAGCTTGAGCGCTGTGGCCAAAAACCGCAGATCGAAAGCCACGGGCTGACGAAGCGCGAGAATGCGCAGAACGAGGGCGTCGATGTCCATTTCGTCGCGGTCGATGTGCCGATCAATCTGCTCAACCTCGGATGCGCACTCGAGGGACCCGGACCAAAAGGCTTTGAAGGCCAACTGAAGACTGCGCTCGCAGCGCGCGCCCATCGCCAGCGCGTGGGCACGAAGCTCGCGCAGTTCGGCTTCAAAATCTCGGCTGGTGTGCATGCTCGGCATTGTCGTTTGGACCTAAAATTTTAGAACTGCGCTGGCTTCACTTTTCCGCGGCTCCGCGAACGCATGATGACCGCGACCAAGTTGAGGAGGAAGGTCAGCAAGAGAAGTACAAGAGCCGTGCCGTAGAGAATCGGCTTGGTTTTTTCCACGTCGGGCGACTGCGTGGCCAATACATACACATGATAGCCCAGGTTCATAAACGAGTCGTTGAGATGCGAGGGCAACCGCGGGAGAAAGTACGCCGCCCCCGTAAACATGATGGGCGCAACCTCCCCGGCCCCACGGCTCACGGCCAAAATTGCGCCGGTCAAAATGCCGCCCATTGCCTCGGGCAACACGATGCGCGTGATGGTCTCGAGACGCGTCGCGCCCAGCGCCAAGCTCGCATCGCGGAGGCTTTGCGGCACCGATCGCAACGCCTCTTCGGTGGCCACGACCACCACGGGCAGGGTCAAAAGCGAGAGCGTCAGGGCGGCCCAAATGAGCGACGGCTGGGCGAACGTAAGCTCGCCGCCGAACAGCACGGAGTCGATGGCGCCGCCGAGGGTTGTGACGAAAAAACCGATGCCGAAAAGCCCAAATACAATCGACGGAACCCCCGCGAGGTTGGCGATCGCTACGCGCACACCCCGGGCCAATGGGGAGTTTGACGGTGCGTATTCCGTCAAATAGACGGCGGTCGCGACCCCCGCCGGAACCGCGGCGAACGTCATGAGAAAGGTCAAGAGAGCGGTGCCGACGATGGCAGGAAAAATGCCGCCCGCGGTCATGCCGTGCGTAGGCGCCGCCGTGAGAAATTCCCACGAAAGACGTCGTCCGCCGCCGACGACGATATCGAGGAGAACGACTCCGAGCATCACGAGCATGAGCACGCACGCGGACCCCGTGCCCGCGACGAGCAGGCTGTCGACCAGGCCGTCTCGACGGGTGAAGACGCCGGCCGGCCGCGCGGGAGCCCCCGGAGGCACGAGCGAAAAAGTGGTCATTAGCGACTCCCCTTGAGGCTCTGACGGGCGCGGTACAGGGCGCGCTCGGTGATGACGTTCACCACAAAAGTGACGAGAAACAGCAGGGAACCAAGGGCAAACAGCACGTGGTAATGCGCGCTCCCGACGACGACTTCGCCCAATTCTTGCGCGATGGTGGCGGTCACGGTGCGGGTCGAGTGCCCGAGGTTCGCGTCGACGAGCGCCGCATTGCCCGAGGCCAAAACGACGATGAGCGTTTCGCCGATGGCGCGGCCAAAACCCAGCATAATTCCAGCGCCAATGCCCGGCATGGCTGCGGGAAGAATCACGCGCAAGAGGGCTTGCGTCGGCGTGGATCCGAGGGCCAAGGCCGCGGTGCGATAGGACTGAGGCACCGAGCGCAGGGCATCTTCGGAGACGGAAAAAATAACCGGGCACGTAGCGAACGCGAGGCCGAGGCCTGCCACCACAGCGTTGAGTCGGTGTTCCGTACCGAATGCATTCTGCACCCAAGTTGCGAGCACCACGAGGGCAAAAAAACCTGCCACCACCGACGGCACGCCGGCCATCAGTTCGAGGGCAGGCTTCAGAAATTCACGCACGCGATGGCTCGCGTATTCCGCGCAGTATACGGCGGCTGCTACGCTCGTGGGCACGGCAAAAAGCAGAGCGACCACGGTGACTTTTAGCGACCCAAGGAACAGCGGCAAGATGTTGTATTTCGGCACCTCGCTCACCGGTTGCCAGGAAAATACCGCGTGACCGTTGACGTCGTGCGGAAAAATCATGGAGGCGGGCGTGACCTCTTCGTGCACGAGCGACGAGAAGAGAACGGGCAGCGCCTCTTTGCCAACGAAGATGAGAATCAGCGCCACCGACACAATCGACAGGAGGGCCACGGCCACAATCGCGGCCTCCGCAAACCGCTCCATACGCCGCGGACGTCTCCGAAGGTCAATCCCTTTGGCCGCAGTGGGAGGAGCCGTGGCGTCGGACTTTCTCAAGGTCAAGTCTTCGGGAGAGGGTAGTAACCGGTGGACTCGATCACCGCTTGGCCGGGCGGCGAAAGAACCCACTCTTGGAAGGCTTTGGCGAGGCCCTGGGGCTGGCCCGCCGTGACGAAAAACAGGTAGCGACCGAGCGGGTAGGAGCCGTCTTGGGCGGTGGCGAGGGAAGGCATCACGGTGGGCGAAGTAGCGTCTTTTTTTACGCCAAGCGCGCGCACGCCTTCAAGGTACGCGATGCCGCCGTAACCGATTCCGAAGGCGTCGCCCTTGACCGCATTCGCGACGGCCGATGTGCCCGCCAAGGTCTGGGTGGCGGCCGCGAAATCTTTGTTGCTAAGTACATGTTCTTTAAAATACGCGTACGTGCCGGAGTTGTTTTCGCGCCCGTAAAGAATGATGGCGTGGTCCACGCCGCCAAGGTCTTTCCAGTTGGTGGTCTCGCCCAAGTAGATTTTGGCGAGATCGGGCAACGAGATCGCGGTGATCGGGCTCGCGGCGTTCACGTAAACCGCAAGGGCGTCGAGGGCAACGCGGGTCTCCACCGCCTCGTGGCCGCGCTTTGCCTTTACCTCGCCTTGTTCCTTGGGCTTGAGTGGCCGGCTCGCCTGGCACACGTCTGTGGAGCCGTTAATGAGGGCTGCGATGCCTGTGCCGGACCCGCCGCCCGCGATTTGAATCGTCGAAGCGGGGTTCTGCTTCATGTACTCCTCGGCCCATCGTTGGCCGAGAATGACCATCGTGTCCGAGCCCTTCACGGAAATCTTCGACGATGGCGCGCCCCCGCCCTTGGATTCTCCGGACTTTCGGGCGCAGCCGACCGTTGCACTGAGGGCGCTGACTGCGCTGACTGCGAGGAAGGCGATAGCCGTGCGTCGGTGGATCATGAAAATGCCTACTAGTTTTTCGATGTGTCGACCGCGTGACAGGGGTGCGACGGTTCTTTGAACTCTCACGGAACGGGCACGGACTCAACGCCGCACCGCCAAGGCGTCATCCGAAGCGGCCCGAAATGTAGTCTTCGGTGGCTTGTTCGCCGGGGCGCGTGAACATGCGCTGGGTTTCACCGACCTCGATGAGTTTGCCCATGTAAAAAAAGGCGGTGCGCTGAGAAACGCGCGCGGCCTGTTGCATGTTGTGCGTGACGATGACGATGGTGAGGTGCTCGCGCAGCTCGGAGATGAGGTCTTCGAGGCGGGCGGTGGCGATGGGATCGAGGGCACTGGCGGGTTCGTCCATGAGCAACACTTCGGGCTCCACGGCGAGGGCTCTCGCAATGCACAACCGTTGCTGTTGCCCGCCCGACAAACCGAGTCCCGAGTCGTGCAAGCGGTCTTTGGCTTCGTCCCATAGAGCTGCGTGACGCAAGGCTTTTTCCACGCGAATCGCGAGTTCGGCCTTGTCTTTCATCCCTCCGATGCGCAGGCCGTAAGCGACGTTGTCGAAGATGCTTTTGGGGAAAGGATTCGAACGCTGAAAGACCATTCCGACGTGGCGCCGCACCACGACCGGATCAACATCGGGCGCGTAAATCGGGCGCCCATCAAGCTCGACCTCACCGGTGACGCGCACGCCATCGACGGTGTCGTTCATGCGGTTTAGTGAGCGCAAAAACGTGCTTTTTCCGCAGCCGCTCGGCCCGATGAGGGCTGTGACCTGGTTGCCGCCCACGTCGAGATCGACCTCGTGCACCGCCTGCTTCTCGCCGTAAAAAACGGAGAGACCCCGGGTTCGCATTTTTACAACAACGAGGGGAAGCTCCGGACTGGAACGGGGATGGGCAGGCATGACTACGCCGCTCCCTAGCGCGATTCTCGACCGCGCCGATGGACGCAATGAGGCGCGCCGTCATCTCGCGCGGAGGCACATTCACGCCTTGCGACCGACTTTCGCTGGCCATGGGAAACCCACCAAAATGCCTTGTTTACCGGGATGTTCCAATCCCGCCGCCATAACGTTTGCAAAACGTCACGGAACTGAGCGCGGTCTTGGTCGATGGTCCCGCGCATGATCCGCCCCCGTTGCTTTTGCGTTGCCATTCCGTTTCTTGCATCTGTCGCGTCGGCCCAAGACGAGTCCGCATCCGCCGCCCCAGAGGTGACTGCGCAGGCCTCCGTGGCCGCCGTTCGCGAGGCACCCTCGGCACTGCCCAGCGCCGAAGCGAAGGCCCAGGTCGTGCCCGTCAAGGCGCCCGCTTGGTACGAAAAACTCTTGGTGCGCGGCTACACGCAGCTTCGCTACAACAACCTTTTGCAGACCGCCCCAGGCCTCGTCTACCCGCAGAACGACAAGGGCATTGGAGGCAACGCGGGATTCACCATTCGGCGAGCGCGCCTCGTGCTCAGCGGAGAAGCGCACCCGCGCGTATCGTTCTATTTTCAAACAGAATTTTCGGCGGACGCGGGCTCGCCGGCCACCGCCCACGTGGCCCAAATACGTGACCTTTACACGGATGTTGCACTGGACGACGCAGCGGAATTTCGGCTCCGTCTTGGCCAATCGAAAATTCCTTTTGGTTTTGAAAACCTTCAGTCCAGCGGCAACCGCGCGCCCCTCGATCGCACCGAGGCGATGAACAGCGCGACGCCGGGTGAACGCGAACTCGGCGCCTTCGCGATGTGGGCACCGAAGGCGATCCGCGCGCGCTTCAAGCACCTGGTCGACGCAGGTCTCAAGGGCAGCGGCGACTACGGCGTGGTGGCCCTCGGGGTTTACAACGGCCAGGGAATCAACAAGGTCGACGCCACCCCTTCGCGCGCCGTGGTCGCGCGCGTGACGTGGCCGTTTGACTTCGGCGGGCAGTTTGTTGAAGTCAGCGCGCAGGCCATGATGGGCGACCTGTCCATCGCCCTCGATCCCAAAATGAAGGTCGGCACCAAGGAAATTGGCGGTCCGTCGTCGCTCAATTTCAGCGGCGAAAAACGCGCAGCGCTCTCGCTTGTTATCTACCCGCAACCCTTTGGTTTTCAGGCGGAGGCGCAGGTGGGCCGCGGACCCGTGTTTGATTTGAAGGAGCGCACTGTGCTGCGTTCGGACCTTTTCGGGTACTACGCGATGCTCTTCGGCAAGTTCGGCGACGCCATTCCGTACCTTCGCTACGCGCACTACACGGGCTCGCGGCGGACCGAAACCAATGCCCTCGCAACCTCGTCAGACGAGTTCGAAGGCGGCGTTGAATACTCGTTCAACAAAGCCCTCGAGGTGACAGCCGCGTGGCAGTACGCAACGCGCTTCAACCAGAAATCGCTGGAAAATACCACGGGTTCGTTCGCCCGGGTGCAGGTCCAATTCAACTTTTAAGGCGCCGTTTCTCAGCGTCGACCTAGTGGCGAACGATGACGCGGGATGGCGTGACCTCCACGTGGCACGGCCCCTTTTCGACCTGCACCTCCGCGAGATCGACGTGTGCATCCGAAGGGCGAACGAACGCCACGAGGTCTTCGGCGCGCGCCGGAGTGGGGGCCTCAACGGGGCACTCAAAGCGCACGGCGACCGTGGTTGGTTGCGTCTTCGCTGCGGCGAATCCGACAACCGCGACCGCCACTTTTGGAAACAGTTGCACCGTGGTGGCCTGGCGCAGGGTGAACTTGACGAGCACCTGGGAGGGCTCAATACCGAGGAGGCCGTCGGGCAGGACAAGGCCCACGGCGCGTTCTGTATATCCTTGAAATGAATCATAAAAATGCACAACGTCCGTCGTCGTGGCTTGGAGCGTATTGAGCTTGCGAGCGAGACCCCGCACGGTCACTTTCGCGGGTTCTATGCTGGGGGCACCATCGAAGACGAGGCCCGCCGGAAGGTCTCCGAGCGACAAGCGCACGGGCAAAATGCGCGTGAGGGCCTTCTCCCAGTGGAACGAAACTTCACCGGGTTCCATGCGCTCTACACGTACTCCCGCAGGAAGATCGATCTGCGAGCCGTCGAGTTCCACCCGGTCCACGGTGAGCGACTGCGCGTCGAGCGTGATGGGCGGAATGCCCTCCGCGCGCAGGTCTCGTAGCTTGGTGCGAGGCCCCCGAAGCGAGACCAAGATGGTCGGCGGAAGCGGCTCGGCCAAGATCAGATCGGTGCGCGGAAGTGTGGCCACAAGCGGCACAGAAAAGGTTTGCTGCGCGTCTTCGGTGCCGTGCGCCACGGCGTAAAGGCCGATAGCGATGGCAAGAGCAGAAGCCTTCAGCGGGAGGTTGGCGAAGAGCCCCGAGCCCCATGGACCGTTCACGGCTGGTGGCGCCATTAATCTTCTCCGTCGTCGTCATCGACAGTCTTGCGGGTCGCCATGGGAACGGCCGGAGGAATCGACCGCGTCGTGCGCACGCTGTCGATGGCAGCCTGGGCGACGAGTTCGTCGTCGGATGGCGGCGCGCGATGAACGATCGGGGCATGTGGGGCATGTGGGGCATGGCGCTGAGGCCGAGGCGGGCGAGCCCCGTCCGTGTCGTCGCGCAAGGCGGACGGACCAATTCCGAGCAATCGATGAAGCGTTGCACGAAGGGCCGGGCCGTCGAGGTGACTGATAAGATTGCCGCCAAATGCCAGGGAAATCGCTCCTCGCTCTTCGCTGACAATGACCACGACTGCATCGGTTTCTTCGGTGATGCCGATGGCCGAGCGATGCCTTGAGCCGTAGGCGCGCTCGTTGACCAGGCCCTCGGGCATCGGAAAAAAAGTGCCTGCTTCGGAGATGCGAAAGTTGCGCACGATCACCGCGCCGTCGTGGAGTTCGTTGATGCCCTCGGGCACAAAGAGCCCCACCAAAAGTTCGCGATGCATCGCCGCATCGATGGGCACGCCGGCCGACGACACAAAGTCTGCGAGGTTCGCTTCTTGCTCAAAACAGATGAGCGCGCCTATGCGATGCCGCGCCAACGTGGTCGCCGTGGCCACGACCTCCTCGATGGCCCGGGCTGCCTCGGCGCCGCCAATCCGCGAAAAAAATGTGCGCGTTCCGAAGCGCATGAGGACGCGGCGAATGTCGTTTTGAAAGACCACCACCACGATGAGCACCACCGACGACAACACCGACGAGAGCATGTCGTAGAGGGTCGTGAGGCCCAGGCGCTGGGCGGTGCTTTCGACCAGCCAGAGAAGGGTGAGCCCCGTGGCCATTTGAAGCGCCCGCGTGCCTCTCATCAGGAGAACTGCTCGGTAAATGATGAAAGCGACGACGAAAATATCGATCGCGTCGAGGGCGATTTCTGCCGCAGTTCGCCGAGAAAAGAGGTGCGCAAGGCCCACAAGAAAGGGCGCAACAATGCGGCGCAGCGGCTCAAACATCGGGCCCGCCCCGCGCAAGCAACTGCTCCATCGCGAAGGCTTGCGCGGTCTCGCCCACGTCGTGAACACGCACCATCGCCGCACCATGACGCCGCGCCCACAAGGCACTCGCAAGGGACGCCGGCAGTCTTTCTGCGGGTGAAATCGCCCCGGTGGCCAAGGTGAGAAAAGACTTTCGACTGGCACCTACGAGCACCAGAGCGACTTCGGTGAACGCCGCAATCTGCGACAACAAGCGTGCACTCTGCAAGTAACTTTTCGTGAAGCCCAAGCCCGGATCGAAGACAATGGCTGCTTCTCTCACCCCGCATCGTACGAGGCGCTCGCGGGCGATTTTTAGTTCCGCAAGAACCTCGGTGGTCACATCGGCGTAACCGCTTTCGGGCCACGCGCCGAAGTCGCCCATGGCGTCTTGCCCCGAGCGCGCGTGAGAAAGAATGTATCCTGCATTGAATTGCGCAGCAGCCTCGCCGAGGGCGTTGCTTGCCCCGCAGGCAACGTCGTTGATCGCAATTGCACCAGCAAAAAGGCAGGCGGCCGCGACTTCGGCGCTCGTCGTGTCGATCGTGATGGGCATGTCGGCCGCGAGCGATTCCACGACGGGAAGGGCTCTTCGCAGCTGCTCTTTCGCGCTGACGGGTGGGGCCCCCGGGCGCGTGGACTCAGCGCCGACGTCGACCATCGTGGCCCCCGCGGCCATCAGGAAACGGGCGCGAGCGACGGCCTTATCGACGAGCTCGTAACGGCCGCCGTCGGTGAACGAATCGGGCGTCACATTCAAGACCCCCAAGAGTGCGCACCCATGAACGCGACGCCCGTCGGCGATCGCATGCAAAAATCGCTGCGACCGAGCCTGAGCTCCTGGGGTTGAAGGTTGTGGCGCGGCCAACACGTCGCGAAGTCTAACGCGCAATGCGAAGTTTCGCGCGCGGTCTGCCTCACGCGGAGGGCGTTTCCACGTCGACCCGCGGCATGGGCGAGCGCGCAGACGACGCACGCACGTGGTATTGCTTGGGGGCCTCCGCCACCGAACCCAGGTTGACCAGATGATAGCCGACGCAAGTTTTCTAAAATCGCTTTTCTGCGGCATCATTCCCGAGTCGATGGCCTTTCCGTTTCCCGGGCCAAGTCGCGCGGAGGCAGAAGAAACGCTGGCGATCCTCGATACCCTCAAGCGCTTCATGCGCACCGTGTACGAGCCCCAACGCGGTTCGCTCGATTCGCCAATCTCTCAAGAAATTCTCACCGAGGCCGGCAGTCTCGGACTCTTCGGACTGTCGCTTCCCCGCGCGTATGGGGGTCGCCAACTTTCGCCCACAAGTTTCGCGCGCATTCTTCAAGAGCTTGGCGCCCTCGATCCGTCCCTCGCGCTCATCGTGCGCGCCCACCAAACGCTCGGCGCCCACCCTCTCGTGCGCCACGGCACCGTGGGGCAAAAGGCGCGATGGCTTGCCAAGATGGCCAGCGGACAGGCCTTGGCCGGGTACGCGCTGACCGAAGAGAGCGCGGGTTCCGACGCGGCCGGCGTTCGCACCTACGCGCGATCCGAGGGCACGAACTGGGTCCTCGATGGCAAAAAAATATGGGTCACAAATGGCCCAATCGCCAGCGTTTTTACTGTATTTGCGCGCACATCTCCGGTCGAAGAGGGGATCAAACCTAAGCTAACAGCCTTTGTGATCGACAGGGACGACGGCATCATTACGAATGCTGGTATCAATATGCATGGCGTACGTGGCGTGCAGGTCGGCACGTTGCTGCTCGAGAATGTGCATCTCGATGCGTCGCGGGTTCTTGGCACCGTCGGGCAGGGCTTCATGATTGCCGTCGAGACGCTCAATCACGCGCGCTTGGCCAGTGCGTCAGCGGCGTCTGGGTCCGCGCGACAGCTCCTCGACCTGAGCATTCGTTACGCGCGCGAACGGGCCGCGTTCGGCCGAGCGATTGGCGATTTTGGGCTTATCAAAGACAAGATCGCCTCGATGCTTTCCGAGGTATTTGCCCTCGAAAGCATGGTTTTTCTGACCACGGGAATGCTCGACGGCGCTGGGTCAGATTGTTCGATCGAGAGTGCCGCGTGCAAGGTTTTTGGGTCCGAGGTTTTGCAGCGCGTGGCCGAAGGTGCGGGTGCCATCGCGGCGGGTCGTGGGTTTGCCAGCGGGCATGCGGTGGAACGGGGCCTTCGCGACGCGCGGCATCACTTGGTTTTGGACGGCACCAACGAAGTGCTCCGCGCGTTCATCGCGCTGTCGGGCATGCAGGCCCCCGGGCGCGACTTGGCGAATGTGGTCAAGGCGATGCGCGAGCCCATCAAGGGCTTCGGGTTGCTCGGCGAGTTTGCGGTGCGAAAAGCCAAGAGTGCCCTCGGCCGCGAGCGGCTTACCCGCGTCCATCCGCTGCTCAATCGCGAGGTGGTTCTTTTCGAAGATTACGTGAGTGATCTCGCCAAAAACGCTGAAAAAATGTTGCGTCGCCACGGCGTCGCGATTGCGGAAATGCAGTATTCCCAACGCCGCGTCGCGGACCTTGCGATCGATCTTTATGCGTTGGCCGCGGTGCTTTCGCGCACGTCGAGGGCCATCGAGCGCAGGGGCGAAGAGGGGGCGCGTCGTGAGGTCGATCTGGCCTGCATCTTCGCGGCGAGTGCCGAAAAGCGCATGGCAGCGAACGTCGCGGGCTTCGACAAGAACGACGACGAGCAGCGAAAAAACGCCGCCGCACGAGCCTACCAAGATGGCGCTTACCCCTTCGAACTTTTTTGACCGTGTCTACGAATCGCTCGACGCGTTTTCGAGGTCGGGGGTTTCGCTAAAGCGGTAACCAACGCCGCGGACGGTTTCGACGAAACAGCCAGCATTTCCAAGCTTTTCGCGCAGTCGTTTGACGTGCGTATCGACCGTGCGCGTGGTGACGTCGGCGGTGATTCCCCATACATCGTTGAGAAGCGTTTCTCGTCGTTGCACGCGATTTTTCCGCTCATGAAGCGTGACGAGAAGTTTGAATTCGAGGGCGGTCAATTCGATCGCGCGGCCTTCGACCCACGCGCGATGGGCCGCCACGTCGACGCGCAGCGAGCCAAATTCAAAACCTGCGTCGTGGGGGCCCGAACCCCGACTCGCGGACCGCCGGAGGATGGTCTGCACCCGCAAAAGTAGTTCGCGTATGCTGAACGGCTTTGTCACGTAATCGTCGGCACCGACCTCGAATCCGACGACGCGATCGACCTCTTCGCCCTTGGCCGTGAGCATGATCACGATCATGGCCGAGGTGTTTGGATCCCTGCGAATCGCCTGGCAAACCTCTTTGCCTGAGAGCCCTGGGAGCATCAGATCGAGGAGCATGAGGTCCGGCTGCTGGAGCTTCGCCATGCGGAGGGCATCGTCGCCGCGGCTCGCCAGCAAAACCTCGTAACCCGCCTGCTGCAAGTTGTACGCGATGATGTCTTGGATGTCTCGCTCGTCCTCGGCCACCAGGATTTTCCCCATGGTGAACGAGTAGCCGACGCCGTGTGACGGTCAAGAAACACTGTGGGGCCGATTGCATGACCGGCCCCATGCGAAGCGGCGCATCGGGGAGGCGGCCGAGCGCGACCTCTCGCGGATTGGAAGCCACCTATGGCGTGCAGCGCCCGCCGTTGAGGAACACGATGCCCCCGGGAACGCCCACGGAAGGTACGGCCGTTTTGCACGCGGCGTCCGTCGGCCGGGCGCAACACGTCGTGTCGAACGCGACGGTGTAGAGCGACGGCGGGATATCTTGTTCACACACATTAAGTGTGTAGTTCTTGAGGGTTCCAGTGCCCGAGCAGTTGAGGTTTCCCGCGAATTGCACGAATGAAAACGAGCCATCCGCGTTGCAGCGGATGTCGTTGGCGGAGTTGTCGTGTGTGCGACCTCCGCCGACGGCCTGCCAGCCGTGGCAGTCGCTGGCCTTGAGCCCGACGGGCCAGGCGTGTGTATTGCCGCCGCCGCACGCGGAGTCCGAGCCCGTGCGCAACCACACCACCGGCGACGCGCAGGCGCTCGCCGCGATTGGCCCGCCATCGGCGGAGGTTCCCGCGTCGGCGTTCGCTGCTGCTGCATCGGATGAACCAGGGTCGGCGGCCTTCTGGGCGGCATTGGGAGGCCCGGAACAACCGGTGAGCAAGAAAACGGACGGAAGGAAAAAGAGACCGCGTCGGAATGCCATGGCCCAGGCGTTTACGCGCAGCGGTTGCACCGGGCAACGGCATTCGTATGACGGTCAGGGGGCCACGATGCACCACGCAAGGGGTATCGCCGCGGCGTCGTACACGACAAGCACGATGGGGCCATCGCGGTGGATGCCCGCGAGGATTGCGCCGTCGCTCGAGGCCGTGATCGCGCCGCGGTACACGACGGGCGCCTCGTGAAACGGCGTGTGAACGCGAGCCTCCACCGCCGCCGCCGGGCGCGCGAACGTGCCCTCCCAGTGCACCGCGAGGTCGCCGTTGCCCTGAAAAACTGAGCGAATTACCGGCGATTTCTCGTTCGCCAAACTCCGTACTTCGGCGGCAAGTAGGCCCCAGCCATCCGCGTCGCCGTCGACGCGCGCCGGGTTCGCCAAGTGCAATCCCTTTTCGCGGAGCGCATCGAGGAGAGCGTTCGCTTTGCCCGCGAGGTCGCCGGTGCTCACGCGCCACCCGCGCGAAGATGAACCCGCGCCGATGCACAGTCGCCCGAAATCGCGGTCGTCAGCGCAGCGAGCCCGGAAAACTTTTGCTCGCCGCGCAAACGCTCGACGAACGTGATGCGAAGCTTCTCGCCGTACATAACCTCGCTGCGATCGAAGACGTGAGCCTCCACGGTCACGCCGCGTCCGTCGTTCATGGTCGGGCGCTCACCTATATTGACCACACACGGCCAGCATCCACTGCCAAGAACATTACATTCCGCATACGCAGCGTATACACCGTATGCTGGCAATTGGCGTCCAGTGGGCGAGATATTCGCGGTTGGAAAACCCAGCGTACGCCCGCGCTGCAGGCCTTGTTCTACCGTGCCTGTGAGGGTGTAGTTTCGCCCGAGCAGAGCAGCTGCCGCGCGCACGTTTCCTTGGGAAAGTGCTTGCCGAATGCGCCTGCTCGCGACCGGCCCGATTTCGTCTGTTACGAGGGGAACGCAGTGCACGCGCATGCCGCGCGCCTCGCCAAGAGCTGTGAGAAGCGCGCCGTCGCCGGCCCGTTGATGGCCGAAGCGAAAGTCCGTGCCGACCACAATGCCCTTGGCCCCGAGTCGATTTTGGAGAAGTTCGGCGACGAAAGCCTCCGGCGAAAGATGCGCGAAGGCGTCGTCGAAAGGCTGCACGATGAGGCCCGCGAGGCCGCATTCCACGACCAACATGGCCCGCTCGTCGAGGGGGGTGAGCAGGCACAATTCTTTGCCCCCGAGGACCACGGCGGGGTGCGGATCGAACGTGAGCGCGTAGGGCGCGGCGCTCAGCTCGCCCGCGAGCGCGTGTGCGACGGCGAGAAGGGCCCGATGCCCGAGGTGCACGCCGTCGAAGTTTCCGATCGCGATGACGCTCGGCTCGCGGACGACGGCGCCGGGAAGCAGCAAGAGGTGTGGAGACGCGCCCATCGACGACACGCCCTAACCCGCATCGCGCAGCACCGCGAGCAGTGCCTCACCGTGCTTGCGCACGAGGTTCAACCCGAGCCCTTTGACCTGCAACAGCTCGGCTTCACTTCTCGGGCCCATCGAGGCCACGCCCTCCAAAACTTTGTCGGAGAGAATACGAAACGCGGGCACGCCATGGCGCTGGGCCTCAGCTTTTCGCCAGCGTTTTAAGGCGTCTACGACGTGAGCAGGCACGTCGGCGTCGGGGCCCGCGGAGGCTTTTCGCGGCGTCTTTTTCGGGGTCTTTTTCTCCCCTCTTTTCTCGCGGCCTGCGGCGCTCGCACGCACGACAAAAAGTGAATCGATGGCGGCCGTTTCGCCGTCGGCCATGCGCGCGCGCTGAAACGTAATGAGCTCGCCGTCTTTGTTGACGAAGCTCGCCTCGTCGATGCGAACCTTGCCGCTGCGTACAAGCCCGCCGAGAACGTGCTCGAAGGAGCGCCGGTCCATCGACCCTTGGCCCTCTTGGTAACGGCGAAAGAGCTGACCGGTCGCCACACTTGTGCATTCTGCAAGTAGTGCCAAAAGCGCGCGGGCCGCGTCGAGTTCTTCGCTGCCTGCTGCCCTGTGTTTTTGCGCGACGCACTCGTCTGGGGCGCAGATGTCGCAGTGGCCGCAGGGCTCGTCTTCGTTGTCGCCGAAGTAGCGAACCAGCTGGATCATGCGGCATCGCGGGGCATCGATGTAGCGGCGTACGAAGCTGATTTGGCTGCATCGATGCTGACGCTGCGCGGTGTAGGCGGGGGACCACGGCGCATCGGTTGCCTCGAGCGTGTCGTCGTCGTTCGCCTTGATGCCGCCGTGGAGCCAAAGCTTCTCGATGGCCTTCTCGATGACCTCGGGCGTTCCCAATCGACTCCTGCGAGCAATGGCCTCCAGCGTCAGCGGGCCCTTCGCAATTTCAGTGTAGATTGCACTTACAACTTCGACGGGTGGGTAATCGCGATCGACAAAAAAGCCCTGCATGCGTTCGTCGACAAACGACTGCACGAGGATGGCGCGGGAGGGAGCCCCGTCGCGGCCAGCGCGCCCAATTTCCTGGTAATATCCCTCTAAAGAGCCGGGCAGCGCTGCGTGAACAACGGTGCGCACGTCGGCTTTGTCGATGCCCATTCCGAAGGCCACGGTGGCCACCATCACGTCGAGGGAGCCGCCGAGAAAGTTTCGTTGCAGGTCGTCGCGCGTCGAGGCATCGAGGCCCGCGTGGTAGGCTGCCGCAGGAAAAAATTCGGACAGAGAGCCCGCGAGTGCCTCGGCAACTTTGCGCGTGCCCGCGTACACGATGGCGGGGCGTCGACCGGGCTCACGCAATATCTCGGCGATGATCGCAGGCCTGTCCGATGGGGCGCGTTCGAGCACCTCGATGGCCAGATTGGTGCGACGAAATCCGTGAATGGAAAGAATGGGATCGACCAGGTTCAGCTGCGTCGCGATATCGGTCTGCACGTGCGGCGTCGCCGTGGCGGTGAGCGCGATGACCGGTGCGGGGCGAAGGGGCAAAATGCCCTCCGCGAGCAGGCGGTAATCGGGGCGAAAATCGTGGCCCCATTGGGAGATGCAGTGGGCTTCATCGATGGCCACGAGCCCGGGCGTTCGCTTGGCGAGCATGGGCACAAAGCCGGCCACGCGCAGGCGTTCAGGCGCGATGAAAAGAAAGTCGAGGTCGCCGTCGAGGTAGCGCCGGCACACGTCGCGGGAGGCTGCGCGATCGCGCCCGGAATGAATGCGTTCTGCACGCAAACCAAGGGCTTGCAGCTTGCCCACTTGGTCTTCCATCAGTGCGATGAGGGGAGAAACCACCAGCGTCACGCCGCCGCGCACAAGGCCAGGTAGCTGATAACAAAGGGATTTTCCGGCACCGGTCGGCATCACCAGAAGAACATCGCGGCCTGCCACCACCGCGCGGCACACATCTTCTTGATGCCGCCGAAACTCCCCATGACCAAAAACCCGCGCGAGCGTTTCACGCACGGCGTTGCCTTCGTTGGCCGGATTGGCCTCTTGCGAAAAGGTCACGCGAGTCTCAGTATGGCTCGTCTTTGTAGCCCGCCGCGGGGGCCGAACTCGGCTGTTCAGCAGGCTTTTGGGGGCGCGGCATCGCCACGGGTGCGGCCTGCGGAAAGCGAACCAAGATCACCTCGGGGTCGCCCTGGCCGACGGCAAACATGGTTTCTTTGTCGAAGAAACCATCGCGATGGAACTTCAAGGTGATGGCATGGCCGGTCGCTGCGCCGGGCCCCGAAATGGTGATGGCGCATGGGGTTGGCCCGCAGCGGTATTGCCCCGACGAGTCGACGACGCTGGCACCCGGCGGGTTCGAGCGCAGGTTAAGCGTAGCCGTGAGCACCGCCGGCGGCGCGGGCGGCGCGACCTGCGCGACCTGCGCGACCTGCGCCGCGTCGCCTGCTGCGAGAGCCGCGGAGGCTGCCGCGCCCGGAATGGCTGCGGTTTCGTGCGCCCCGTTTTCGTGGGCGTGGGCGAGTTCGACGGGCGCTCGCGCCGGTGGAACGGCAGCGAACGGGGATTCTTTTTTGGAGACGGATTGCACCACAAAAAAACCGAGAATCGCCGCCACGAGCGCCCCGCCCACCGCTGCGGGGAAGACTCGCGACATGGCCGACGGAGGGTCTTCGGGGGGAGGAACAGAAGTCTTTTCGCGAGGGATTTCGCTGAACGCCGGGGGATGCACCGAGCCTGTGCGCGCGACTCGATTGCCGCCCGTGGCATTGCCGAGCGCCGCGTTCGCATCGGAGACCGAGAGCGCGCGGAGTTCGCCCGTTCCGGCGTAGCTGCCCATCGTTCCTGTGAGGGCACCACCGGCCGTTCGCTTCAAGGCAGTAAGAACGGCGTCCATCGTATCTGGACGATCACCCATGTTTTTTGAGAGGCACGACGCCACCAGGCTCTCGAGCTCTGCGCTGATGGCGAGGCTCGGATTGATGGTGCGCATGTCCGGCGGCGCCTCGTTCACGTGCGCCATCAAAATGTGAACGCTGTTCGGGCGATCGAAAGGCACTTTGCCCGAGAGCATTTCGTAAAGAATGACGCCGAGCGCGTAAATGTCGGTGCGGCAATCGACGCGCTGCCCCTGGATTTGCTCAGGCGCCATGTATTTCGGCGAGCCCATGAAGAGGCCCGTTTGGGTCAGGTCTTCGGTCTGGGAGTCGGACACATTTTTGACCAAACCGAAGTCGAGGACCTTCACAAAATCGGTTTCGTCGCCGTGCTGCACGAGGAAAACATTGGCGGGTTTTAGGTCGCGGTGAATCACGCCAAGCCCATGGGCCTCGCGCAGCGCACGGCAGATTTGGCGAGCCACGTGGCAGGCGCGTTCTTCGGAAAAAAAGCCCGCTTCACGAATGCCGCGCTGGAGCGTTTGGCCCTCGAGGTACTCCATCGCCATGAAGTAAAAGCCGTCGTCGCCGTCGGTGCGGCCGTAGTCAAAAACCGTGACCGTGTTCGGGTGCGTCAGCTTGGCGGCAATGCTGGCTTCGAGAAAAAACCGCTTTTCAAACTCGGGGTCTTGATCGCCCGCGTAGTTGGAATTCAGCACTTTTACAGCGCAAACGCGATTTAGCGGGCGCTGGTCGGCCTTGTAAACCTTGCCCATGCCGCCCCGGGCGATGAGGCCCGAAATGGTGTAGCGGTCTTGGATGACGCGACCCACCATCGGGTCCGGCGCGGCGGACGCTCGGTTTGCGGCGGTTTTCGGTCGGTCGGACATGCGGGCCTAACCGGAGAGAATGCCGATCCGCAGGCCACGTGTCAACGAACGCGGCCTCGACGCTGCGGTATTCTTCGGGCCCTTCTCCATTCCTCCAAGGGCCGACCTTCGCTAACGTTTTGCCTATGCCGTTTTCGCGAATCCGAGCCGTCGCTATTTCTGCCATTTTTGTCTGCGTGGCCTCCGTGGCGCAGGCGGGCGGAGGGGTTGTCAAACTCCGCACGGCCGACGCGCAAGAGGCCTCGGGGGGCACGTGGCGCATCTTCATGTCGATCGCGCTGCCCCATCCTCCGAGCATGCCGCACGTGCCGATGAAATTCGTTTTCACCCAGCAAATTCGCTTCGAACGCACCCTCGTCGATGGTGCCGAAGGCCCGCAAATGATGCGCGTGCCGGTCTCCGTGAGCACGCCGATTATCGAGATGGTGGACGTGGGCTTCGGCGACGGACGGGGCAAAGTCTTTAAAGATTCTCGCTACGATTTGCTCATCAATCGCGAACGCGGTTTTGAGGCGGGCGAGTGGAAGTTGCAGGTCAAAGACAGCGACGGGCGCGAGATTGGGGCGCCCCTCAGTCTGGTCTTGAAGGGCGACAACGACGTCGTTGACCGGCGTTCCATGGTCTTTGGTGACAAGGGCTCGGCGAAGAAAAAGTCGCGCGAAGAACGGGCCGCGGCGGCCGCGATGAACGCCGATGGATCGGGCGAAGAAGAGGTCAAAGCGTCGGGCCCGATTCCGTCGTTTGTCGATCCCGCAGCCCACGGCAAGACCGCCGAAGAAGACATCAAAGTGCGCAAGCGCGGCTGCGCCTGCTCCGTTTCACCTGTAGAATCGCTGGGTTTTGGCCCGTGGGCTGCGTGCGCCACCCTCGTGTCGCTTTCCCTCATTCGCCGTCGCCGGCATCCGTCGTGACCACCGACGAACTCCTTTCCGTCGTCTCGCGCACCGGCGCGCCTCCGGTGCTGTTTATCGTGGGCGAAGAAGCTTTTTTGGCCGACGAAGCGGTGGCTGTCTTGCGCACAGCGGCCCTCGGCGGGCAGGGCACGGCCTTCGACGAAGACAAGTTTACGGGCGGAGAAACACCTGTGCTTCGCGCGCTTTCGGCCGCAAAAACGCTGCCAATGCTCGCGCCCAAACGGTTTGTCTACGTGAGGCAGGCCGAGAGATGGGAGGGCGAAGGAGAGAACGCGTCCGAGGGTCTGGAAGCACTTGCAGAATACATACAAGATCCGAGTCCATCCACGTGCTTCGTCGTTGTGTTTCGCAAGCTCGACATGCGCCGCAAACATGCGCTTGCGGCGAAGAAGAAGGGAATTATCGTCTCGTGCGAGGCCCTGACCGGGGCGGCTCTCGTGCGTTGGGTGGAGAGTCGATCGCGAGCAAAAGGCCACGCCATTCACCACGACGTCGCCGAGCGTATTGCCGCATTGTCCGGGCCCGAACTCTTTGTGATCGAAGATGTGCTCGAGCGCCTTGGCCTCTATGTGGGTGCGGGGAACGCCATCGACGACCCCGCGGTGGCGGCCCTGGTGACGCGTGTGCGCCTCGGCGACACGTGGGGCCTCGTAGATGCGGTGGCCCAGCGCGACCTCGCCAAGGCCCTCTCAGCGCTCGCAGATGCCTATGATCCGAAGGACCGCGGACTGCCGCTGCTCGGTGCGCTCGCCTGGTCGGTGCGCCAACTGGCGAAGCTTCAAGCGGGGCTCGCGTCGGGGATGAGCGAAGGCGAAGCGGGCAAATTTGCTGGTATTTTCCAGCCGTCGCGTTTGCGCGAAGGCCTCGGGCGGGCCCGGGCGATGAAGCTTGGCGAGGGGGAGCGGTGGCTGCGAATTCTGGCGGAAACCGACCTAGCGTTGAAGGGGAGTCGTCGCCCGGCCGAGGCCATTCTTGAAGACATGCTGATTCGCCTCGTACGAAAATCGGCCTGACGGTCGACGCAGAGCCCGGGCGGGTAGCCCTGACGAGACGCGTATGCCCTCGCCAACCACGCAAAGATCGCGGCACCTTTCACGAGGTCCCTGCGCGTGCTTAGCTACAGACGATGCCTTGCTGCTCTGTGCACGGAGTTTCAAAATGAGCGTAACTGACGGACCAGACGAACCACGCTGCCGCTGGGTAGCCTCGGCTCCTCTGCCCACGCGGTTTGGCACCTTTACGACCCACGTTTTTCGCGCAACCGAGCAGGAAGCCAACGAAGAAGTGGAGCGCGAGCACCTGGTTTTGGTCTTCGGAGACGTGGCCGATCACGTCGGGGTTCCCGCCCGCGTGCACTCCGAATGCATCACGAGCGAGGTCTTCGGGTCGCTCAAATGCGACTGCAAAGACCAGCTCGATTCCGCGATGGGCGAGGTCGTCAGTCGCGGTTTCGGTGTGGTTTTTTACCTGCGGCAAGAAGGCCGGGGCATTGGTCTCGGCAATAAAATCCGAGCCTACGCGCTCCAGGCTCAGGGCCACGACACCGTCGATGCCAACCGCCTGCTCGGTCTCCCAGACGACATGCGGCGCTACGATTCTGTCGTGGCCATGATGGCCCATCTCCGCATCAAGTCGCTGCGGCTCATGACGAACAACCCGCTGAAAGTCTCGTCGCTCGAGCGTTTGGGCATCGTCGTCGAGGGCCGACTGCCCGTTGTGTGCTCGCCTAATCCGCACTCGGCGGGGTACCTTGAGACGAAGCGCACGCGCATGGCCCACCATCTTCCCGCGAGTTTCGCAGAGATTCCGCTGCTTCGCGTCGTCGGCGGCGACACCGAGTAGCCCTTGATCCCGGCCCGGTCGAGCGTGGTCGCGGCTCGTCGCGCAGTAGGTTTTCCCGTGTTTGTGAAACATATTTGGTATGCGGCTGGTAATCGTATGGTGAATGTAAGGCGCTGGGCTGTTGTTGTACTTTGCACGCTTGGTTCCGAGGCCCAGGCGCACGCCGATGAGTCCTCCGATGGGCACTCCGATGGGCTCGTCCCGGTCGATGCGCGGTCGGTCGATGCTCCGCTCACGTGGAACACGGTTGGCGTTCTTCGCGCCACAGACCCTCTCGGCACTGGAAATGCGTCTGTTCAGCTTTTTTCCACGTACCGCACCGTTCCTCGGGCCCTCGACGCCGCCGCACGTCCCATGGTTTTGGGCGAAATAGCGGCGGCTTTTGGTGTGAGTAACTCCGTGTCCGTCGGGATTTCTCTCCCCGTTTTGGTGCGCGGGTATGGGGTGTATGGCGTTCCTCTATCGGCGCTCGGAGATGCTCGTTTCGTGCTGTCGCACAGTCCCTTGATTCCGGGGCCGATTGGTCCGGGGTTTTCGTGGACGGTGGGCCTTCGTGCGCCCACGGGCGATCGCGCGAGCGGTATTGCCTACGCCTCGACGGCGGTTCTAGCTTCCGCGCACGGAGAGATTCGCCTGGGAATTGCCGATGTTTTGGGGCATTTGGGCGTCACGCACGCGGTGGATCACGCCGCTTCGAGCGCCGGGGCCGTGAGGGCGGCACCGAGCAGTCTCGTGGACGGTGGTTTTGGGCTTACGGCGCGCCTACATGATCTGGTTCGCGCAGCACCGGAGCACATACGGCTAGAGCTGGCGGTCACCGGGCGAAAAGCGCTGGCGGGATCGAACACATTTGACGCGGCGTTTCTCCACTTGTCGCAGCGCTTTTATTTGGATCGGGACGACGAAATGGGGCTCGTCTTGGGGTTGGCGATGGCCGTGAGCGGGACGCCGGAAGCGTCGGGAACCCTGGGTTTTCGCTACGCGCCACGTCTTCACGATCGCGACGGAGACGGCGTGCCCGACCGCCTCGATCAATGCCCCGAACTTGAAGAAGACCGCGACGGGTTCGAAGACTCGGACGGCTGCCCGGAGATCGACAACGACGGCGACGACGTCAGCGACGAAGACGACAAGTGCCCGAATGAGGCCGGCGATGCCGAAGCCTTCGGATGCCCAGCGCCGCCCGTAGAGGCCAATCCTGCGGAGCCCGAGACCGGCGAGACCGGCGAGACAGGGCTTGCGCCGGTCACCGATTCAAAGCCTACGACTGCGCCTGCGCGATAAAAAAACGGCAAAAAAAAGGCCCCGCCCTTGCGAGCGGAGCCAATTTGCGAAGGGAATTCCCTCGCGGTTCACAACAACGGCCTAGTAGTCGTGGTTGTGGCCTGCGTGGCCGCCGGCGGCGGGCTTCTCGTCTTTTGGACGCTCGGCGACGAGGCACTCGGTCGTGAGCATGAGGCCCGCGACGGAAGCCGCGTTTTGGAGGGCCGTGCGCACAACTTTGACCGGGTCGATGACGCCCATGGCAATGAGGTTGCCGTAGGTGTCGGAGGCGGCGTTGTAGCCGAAGTCGCCGGAGCCTTCTTTGACCTTGTTGACGACGATGGAGCCTTCAAGGCCCGCGTTCGCGACGATCTGGCGAAGGGGTTCTTCGATCGAACGGCGGATGATTTGAATGCCAAAACGCTGCTCGTCGGACACCGTGAGGGTGTCGAGGGCGGACTGTGCGCGGATGAGGGCAACGCCTCCGCCAGGAACAATGCCTTCTTCGACGGCCGCGCGCGTGGCGTGGAGTGCGTCTTCGACGCGGGCCTTCTTCTCCTTCATTTCGGTCTCGGTGGCGGCGCCAACTTTGACGACGGCAACGCCGCCTGCAAGCTTGGCAAGACGCTCCTGGAGCTTCTCGCGGTCGTAGTCGCTCGTGGTGTTTTCCACCTGAGCGCGGATTTCCGCGATGCGGCCTTGGATGGCCGTCTTGTCACCGGCGCCGTCGACGACGGTCGTGGTGTCTTTGTCCATGGTGATGCGCTTGGCGCGACCGAGGTCGCTCAGCGTCACGTTTTCGAGCTTGAGGCCGAGCTCTTCGGAGATGACCTGGCCGCCCGTGAGGATGGCGATGTCTTTGAGCATTTCCTTGCGGCGATCACCGAAGCCGGGGGCCTTGACGGCGCCGCAGGTGAGGGTGCCGCGGAGCTTGTTGACGACGAGCGTGGCAAGGGCCTCGCCCTCCACGTCTTCGGCGATGATCATGAGCGGGCGCTGCTGACGAGCGATCGCTTCGAGGACCGGCAAAAGGTCCTTCATGTTCGAGATCTTCTTCTCGCTGATGAGGATGTACGCGTCTTCGAGGTTGGCGACCATGCGCTCAGGGTCGGTCACGAAGTAGGGGCTGAGGTAGCCGCGGTCGAATTGCATGCCTTCGACGACTTCGAGGGTGGTCTCGGCCGTTTTCGACTCTTCGACGGTGATGACACCCTCTTTGCCGACTTTTTCCATGGCCTCGGCGAGCTTGGTGCCGATTTCTTTGTCGCCGTTCGCGCTGATCGTGCCGATCTGCTCGATTTCGGTCTTGTCTTTCGTCGGCTTCGACATCTTCTTCAAAGCGTCGACGAGAACCTCAACGGCCTTGTCGATGCCGCGCTTGATCTCCATGGGGTTGTGCCCCGCCGCGACGAGCTTGGAGCCCTCGCGGTAGATCGCTTGCGCGAGAACCGTGGCCGTCGTGGTGCCGTCGCCGGCGATGTCGCTCGTCTTGGAGGCGACTTCGCGGACCATCTGAGCACCCATGTTCTCGAAGCGGTTTTCGAGTTCAATTTCCTTGGCAACCGTCACGCCGTCTTTTGTGACGGTGGGCGATCCGAAGCTCTTCTCGATGACGACGTTGCGACCCTTGGGGCCGAGCGTGACCTTCACTGCGTCTGCGAGTTGGTTGACTCCGCAGAGAATGAGGTTGCGCGCCGTCTCGGTGTAAACAATTTCTTTAGCAGCCATTATCTATGCTCCGAAATACTTAAAAATACTAAATCAGGATTCGAGGACAGCGAGGATGTCGTCTTCGCGAAGGATTAGGCGGTCGTCGCCGTCGATCTTGACCTCGGTGCCGCTGTACTTGCCGAAAAGAACGCGATCGCCAACCTTGACGTCGAGCTTGCGAACCGTGCCGTTTTCCAGGGCTTTGCCGTTGCCGACCGCGAGAACTTCACCTTCGATGGGCTTCTCTTTGGCCGTATCGGGGATGATGATGCCGCCCTTGGTCTTCTCTTCTTCCTTGAGGCGCTTGACGATGATGCGGTCGTGAAGGGGACGGATGTTCGCCATGATGGTTCTCCAGAGGGGGTCGATTTTGCGGGGATTGAGATTCGCCGGGGAGCGATTGGCACTCGCGTGGTGAGAGTGCTTGGTGCCGCGGGTTGATTCGCGGCGGCACCGCTTGTGCCCGAGGGTGCTTTGGCACTTGCATGATGCGAGTGCCAACGCGTTTGTGGGGGCGAAAGTAGCCCTCCGCGCCCAGGTGTCAAGGCTGCGCGCGCGCAAAAAGCGCTTGGCGTGGGAAACGCCGGGCAAACGTTGCAGAGCCCGTTTTTGGCACACGGACGTTGAGAGCGCTTGCTCGCGGTTAGGCAGTCTCTCGCTGAAAGTGCTGAAGTGCTTAGAAAGACGAGAAAAAACGCTCATGGAGTGGAGGTTTGCCCGCGCGAGCCGTACACCAAAGAGAGGCCCCATTCGTTTGTGTCCTACGGGGTCCGGAGGTAGCCCATGGCCATCGTTGCAAGCGCATCCGTCCGCGACTTTTTCGAAGAGTCCGTCAACGAATCCCTTCGCGCGCGCTCGCTCGATGCGAGCGCCGGAGCCCGGGCCTACTTAATCGGCGTCCTCGAAGACCAGGCGAAACCTTCGAGGCGCGTGGATCAAGCCATCGACGGTCCTCTCGCGTTCATGTTGGCCGACGCCTTGGCCGTCGCGCGGCCAGCGGAGCGCTTCGAGCGACTGCGGTGCCTCGGGGACGCAGTGCTCTACGCCGCGGGCTTTTTTCGTGGCCACTTTGGGGCGCGGGGCGTGGACGAAACTTACGTGGTTCGCATGGGGCAAAAAGCTTACTCGGGCGCGCGCCAAGTGCTCGTGCCGGGGGGCCGCGAAGTCGCGAGCGACGCGGACGTCTTCGGAGAGTTGTCTGACGGATTCGAAGCATTTTTGCGGGTTTTCGAAGACGTTGCCGACGGCACCAAGTGCCTCGGCGCGAGCTCGTCGACGGACGTTCTGAAGCTCTACGAACGCTGGCTCCAGACCGGGAGCGACCGCCTCGCGACGGCCCTTGGGGCGCAGGGAATTTCTCCCGTCCGCAAAGTTGCCACGGGCCTCCAGTGAGGCGACCTGTGCATTCTGCATGCAACGGAGACGGCGTTCGTCACGCGGTCGAGGCTCCGTGCGCGGCGCTCGAGGGGAACGGCGCGGGCCTTGTTCGCGAGCTCGAACTGGCGCGCAAAGTCCAGCGGGCCCTCGAAAGACTTTACGCCGTGGCCCCCCTCGACGACGTGCGCGAATACGTGCAACCTGCACGCAATGGACGGGAAGAACTGCTCGTGCGCGAGACGCGCGGAGTCCTTGAAATTGCAGTGCATTTGCCCGAATTGGCCAAGAGTGAACCTCTCGACGTGGACGGCTGGTGCCAGGTGATTGAGGGGGTCAGTCACTTTGTTCTTTTGGCGGATCGCGCGCGGGAAGATCGCTCGGTCAGCCGCTTGGAGCTCGAGCTGCAAGCGGAAGTGGACAAGTTCGTCGTCCTTTTTTCCGCGATGCAAATGCCGTCGCTGGCGAACGGCGAAAGACTGATGCACCGGCTTTACGACTCGGTGCAGTTTGCACACGCTGAAGACACGGAGCTCGGCGCGCGGTACCGCCAAGCGAACGGCGTGGCGCGCCGGTGGGTCGCCCGCACCGGACTGCGCTTCGCGTCGCCGCTCGATGTCGGCGGCTTTCGCGCCGCGTTGCGGGCCTTTTTTCGCGCGCCCCTCGAGGAGAAAATGCACCGCGCGCTCGCGGCGTGAGTGCGCGCGGGATGCCCGAAAAACGGCGCGTGAATCGCGTTCAGCCCCTTTTGCGCGGTGTCACTTTTCGTCGCGCTGCACCGACGCCGTCGGCGCTCGGTGGGGCCAACCGCGAGGGCCTTTTTCGATGGATTTCGATGGATGCACCTCGCGCATACGTCGCTCTCATATTGCGCGTACAACAGATGTATAACAGTCATCTAATCAATATCGTATGTATGTTTGATAGATATGTATAGAAGTACGTCGTATGTCTATGCCCCGTCGCGGTGAAAGGGCTCGCTCCGCGCGCAGCTCCACGCGTGAATGTCCTGGTGGTTCGCGGTCGCCCTTGGTACCGGCGTCGCGTGCGCCCGCGTGATCCTCTCCCGTCCCTCGACTACGCCGCTTTTGCTCGCGATCTCGATGCCATTCGCGCGGAAGCCGTGGCGTCCATCGGGCCAGGCGACCTCGCGCACTTGCAAAAAATGGAGCGATGGGGGCGCGCGTGCGAAGCCTTTGGGTACGCGACGGCGTGGGTTGCGCCGAACCCCGTTTCCGCGTTGGCCATCGCCCTCGGAAGCACCGCGCGGTGGACGATCGTCACCCACCACGTGACCCACGGCGGCCTCGATCGCGTGCCCGGTGCGCCGGCGCGTTACACGAGCAAGGGCTTCGCGAAGGGCGCGCGCCGGCTCGTCGATTGGTTCGACTGGATTCACCCCGATGCGTGGCACTACGAACACAACGTTTTGCACCACTACCGCACGAACGAGACCGCCGACCCGGACCTCGTGGAACAAAACTTCGCGGGCCTTGAGGGCTCGTCGCCGGCGGTGCGTTGGGCCGCGGCGGGGTTCTTCGCGCTGACGTGGAAGTGGTCGTATTACGCGCCCAATACGTGGCAAGTACTGCGCCGCGCCGAACGCGAAAAGGCCGCGGGCCGCCCCGTTTCCGTTGACGGAATCGCGAACCCGGAGCCGCTCCTTGAGGCCTTCGATCCGCGCACCGCCGAGGGCCGAAGCTTTTGGCGGGCGTGCCTCTTGCCCTACGGTATCACACGATTTGTGGTGTTACCCGCGGCGTTCGCGCCCCTGGGGCCCTGGGCCGTTTTCAGCGTGTGGGCCAATTCGGTCGTCGCCGAATTCGTGGCCAACGTGCACAGTTTTCTCGTCATCACGCCAAACCACGCGGGCGACGATATTCACCGGTTCGACCGCAAGCCCAGCGATCGCGCGGAGTTTTACGTGCGCCAAGTGCTCGGCAGCGCGAACTTTTCCACGGGCGGCGACCTGCGCGATTTTTTTCACGGGTTTCTGAACTACCAAATCGAGCATCACTTGTGGCCCGATCTGCCGCCTTCGGTCTACCAGCGCATTCAGCCGAAGGTCAAAGCTGTGTGTGCGCGCCACGGCGTGCCGTACGTGCAGCAGCCTCTCCACCAGCGCGTCCGCCAACTTTGGGGGATCATGCTCGGGTCGCGAAAAATGCAACGCAGCGAGACCCGATCGCGCACCGAGCGCCGCCGCGACAGCGCCGAGGTGGAGGCTTCCGGCGAGGTTGCTCATGGCGGCTAAACCGTAATTATATCAATCATATCCGTCATTCGCGTTCGCGAGTTCGAGCGCCCGGCGGGTCACACTTTCTCGGCACGCCAGCACGGTTTCCAAGGTGCCCTCCACGACCACGTTTCCGCCAGCGCGTCCGGCACCGGGGCCAAGTTCCACAATCCAATCGCTGGCCGCCATCACCGCGGCGCGATGTTCCGCCACCACCAACGTCGCGCCGCGCGATCGCAGTCGGCCCGTCGCGGACAAAAAACTTTCCACATCGTCGGCGGACAACCCCGACGTGGGTTCGTCGAGCAGCACGAGCGCACCCTGAAGATCGGCGCGGGCGATCACGCGCGCGAGGACGATCCGTTTCGCCTCGCCGCTCGAAAGCGTGATCGTGCTCTGCCCGAGGGGAAGGTACCCGAGGCCAAGATCGGTGAGCGCATCGAGGCGCGACGCCAAGCGCATGTTGCCGCGAAACATGGCGGCGACCTCCATCACGGGGAGAGCCAGGAGCTCACCGAGGGCATGCCCGTGGACGCGAATCTCGCTCGTCTCGCGGTTGAAGCGAAGGCCGTTGCACGCCGTGCAGGGCATGGTGTCGAAGCGGTCGAGGCCGCCGGGTTCGAGGCCCGTGCCCTCGCATCGTTCGCAGCGTCCGCCTCGTAAATTGTAGGAAAAACGCGCGATTCCGTAACCGCGAGCCCGCGATTCTGCCGCGTTGGCGTAGGCCTCGCGAAGCCCGTCCAAGACGCCAATCGCGCTCGCCACGGTGCTTCTTTGACTTCGCGCGAGGGGGCGATCATCGACCAGCACCACGCTCGTGGGCGGCGGTCCAACCAATGTGCCGTGCCCGAACGGGGCCGGAAAATCAAAGCGCCGCGCCTCGGCGGCCACCGCAAGACCATCGCGGAGCAGCGTGCTTTTTCCGCTGCCCGAGACGCCGGTGAACGTCACCATCGCGCCCTGCGGAATGTGCACAGGCATTCCTTTTAGTTCGTGTATTGTGCATCCTGTTAGTTTCCACGCGGCTCCGAGAGTCGTCGAAGGTGCTCGTGCTTTTGTGGGCAGACGAGGCACGACACGGCGCGGTTCTCCTTCGTCGAGGAGGCGTCCTCCATGTTTTCCCGCGCCTGGTCCAAGCACGATGGCGTGATCCGCCCTGGCAATTGTCAGGGGATCGTGCGCGATGGCGACGACGGTGGCCCCTTCGGTGATGAGGGCCCGAATGGCCTCCAAGACCGACTGCGCGTCGAGAGGATGAAGCCCGTCGGTGGGCTCGTCGAGCAGGTGCATCACCGACTCCAGAGGTGCCCCCATTTGCGCCACCAACCGCGCGCGTTGGAGCTCGCCCCGTGACAGGGTGTGCCCTCGACGCCGCAGCGAAAGGTGCGCGAGGCCCATGCGCGAAGCGGTCTCAAGACGCCGGTGAAGCTCGGTCCACACGGCTTTAAAACGCCCCTCCGGTGGTCCGCTCGGGCTGCCTTCCAAGAGCATCTTCGCGGCCATGGAAAGAGGCGCGGCCTCAAGCTCCGTCAAGCGGTGAGCGCCGAGCCTGTGCGCACGAAAACCCAGGGAACGCCCTGTGCCCGCGCACGATGGGCAGGGAGCGTCGCGGAGGAATGACGCGGGGCCCGGAAGGTCGGATTCGCCGCCTGCTTCGCGCGTGAGAAGCTCGCGCAATACGGTGAAAGTGTCTTCCGAATCGCCGGGCCCACCGAGGGCCGCGGACACCGCTTTTTCGTCGAGGGACGAAAGAGCGACCGTGGTCGTGAGCCCATGGGCCTTCGCGAGGGATTGAATCAGGGCCTTGGCGCCTGCCGTCGTGCCCGAGCCCCACGCGCGCACAGCTCCCGCTTGGAGACTTCGCGTCATGTCCACGGCCCGGGCGTGATCGAGGGCCGACACAAGCCCCGTCCCCTCGCAGGCGTCGCAACGACTTCGGGGGGAAGAGCATACAAGGTCTTCCGGTGTCATCCGTGGTATAGTTATGGTACAACTATGGCAGCGTGGCTCCTGCGAGATGAGTAAATCATCAGCATTTTCCCTGGCAACACACGCGCTGCCGTTGCCGAGCCGCCACGCAAGTTCAATGGCGTCCACGAGTCTTCCGCGCACCCCGTCGCGCAGCGCGATGCGGTCGATCACCAGATCGGCGGGTTGACCGGCGACAAATTCTTCGAGGGCGACGAGCTTGCCGTGCACGCGAACGCGAACCCATCCCTCGGTCAAAAGCGATTCGCGAAGAGCCCCATCGAGGATCACGAGCGGCGCCATAACGGTCACCCGTCCGCCGGGCGCTTCCGCGAGCCACGCATCGGCGTAGGCGTCGGCGGTGAGCGAGGCCATGGGTTCGCTGCATTGCGGGCATGCGAGGTTTCCGACGCGGGCTGCGAGGAGGGCGACGGCGTCTTCGATGGCGGTCAGCGAACCAAGGGTTTTGGCGGAAAAAAGTCCTGTAAATTCACGGGCATGCGCGAGTGTAGGCAGCAGGCCCAATGCCCTATCGATGGGCGGGCGAGCCACATTTGCGACGAGCTTTTGCCGGTCGACCGCCACGAGTTCGTCGAGGCGTCGCCGCGCCTCTGCGTGAAGTGTGTCGAGCAGCAACGTCGATTTTCCTGAGCCACTTGGCCCCACGATCACCGTGAACGCGCGATGCGGAATGGTCACTTCGTCGATACGCAAGTGCCGCGTGCGAACGCCGTAAAGAACGGTCTTCATTTACGGTGCCAGGGCCGCATCGAGGGCGCCGAGCAGGTCTTGTTCGAGGGCTGCCGCACCCTCAAGGCCCACGCTGAGACGCAGGAGCCCGTCGGCAATTCCAGCGGCGCGCCGCGTTTCGGCGGGCATGGTGGAATGGGTGGTGGATGCAGAATGCACGACCAGCGTTCGCGCGTCGCCGAGACTCACCGCGTGGGTCGCCGTGCGCAACGCGTTGATCACTTTGCGCCCGGTGCCGAGGGCATCGCAGCCACCCATGGGCGTCACCTCGAAGGCCATCATGCTGCCAAATGCGAACATCTGTGCGGAGGCAAGTTCGTGCTGCGGGTGCGAGGCCAGAGAGGGGTGATGCACGACCTCAATGGCCGAATGCGCGTGCAATATTTTCGCCAGGTAAGCCGCCGTGCGATTGGCCTGTTCTTGGCGCAAGGCGAACGTGCGAAGGCCTCGTTCTATCAAAAATGCGCTCAGGGGTGGAAGCACGGCACCCAGGCCTTTTACAGTGTATTCGCGAACGCGGTCGACCAAAAGCCGTGAGCCCGCAACGACCCCGCCCACCACATCGCCATGCCCCGAAAGTGCCTTGGTGGCCGAGTGCAGAACGAGGTCCGCACCGAGGGCGAGGGGCGTCTGGCAAAACGGCGTCGCGAAGGTGTTGTCGGCGATGAGCAGCAGTCCGTGAGACCTCGCGAAGGTCACCGCGTCGCGGATGTTGGTGATGGCCAGCGTCGGGTTCGCAGGAGTTTCTATGTAGACTGCACGCGTATGTGCCGTGAGTGCGGCCTTCCAATCGTCCGGGTTCGCAGCGTGGACGAAGGTCGTGCCGATGCCGTGGCGCGGAAGGCGCTCCCGTAGAAGTCGCGCCGATTCGGCGTACATCGCCACGGGCGCGATCAGGTGGTCGCCAGCGGAAAAGAGGCCGAGCAGCGTCCCCGCGATGGCCGCCATGCCGCTCGATGTCACCGCGACCGATTCCGCGCCCTCCACGGCCGCAAGGCGAGACTCCAAATGACTCACGGTCGGATTTCCCCACCGGCCGTAAATCCAGGCCTCGTTGCCGCCTTGGAACGCGAGGGCCGCGCTCTCGGCGTCGTCGAAGCGAAAGGCAGTGGAAAGCACCACCGGCGCGTCGGTCGCACCGTACGGGAGGGGCTGCTCGCCGCCGTGGATGCAGGTCGTTGTCAAATACTCTGCGCGGGCTCGCAGTATTCCTTCGTATGCGCTCGAGTCCACTTCGCTAACCTTTCCGTGAAGGCCTTTCGGCGCGGGCCGGCACGTAATTATCTGCTGGCGTTTCACCTCGCCGGAGAACCGATGTAGCATCTCGACGGAGGCCGGAGTCATGTTGAAGGTGGAATGCGAGTCGTGCGGCACACCGTTTCAGGTGGATGAAAAACGCGTTCCAGCCACGGGTCTGCGCATGCGGTGCCCCAAGTGCGGTCATGCCTTCACCGTGGTGCAGCCCACCATGGAACTGAATCTGGATTTGCCCCTTGCTGCGGCAATAACCTCGTTGCCAGTCACCGTCGTAGGCGACCCAGACTCCTCACCCACCGCCCTCAGCGACCTTCCGTTGCCCTCCGCTTTTGCCCTTCCGTCGAACGACCGACCGACCGCGCGCCCCACGTCGGGCAGCCCTCCGAACCCGCTGCGATCGTTTCCGCCACCGCCGCCCCTGATGCCCCCGCTCGCATCCCCGTTGCTGCCCTTGGACCTCCCGCGGGCGGCGAAAGTTTCCGACTTGCCGATGCCTCTCGCGCCGCCAATGTTGCGCACCGGGCCGCAGAAAACAGTGCCTTCGCTGTCGTCCGACTTGCCCGAGCCGGCGCGCCCAAAGGCCCGCGGTGGGGCGCGCGAACTCGACATGCACACGCCTCCCGCGGGGTTGCGTCGAGGTGGTCCGCGTGAACTTGAATTGTTGGGCGCGGTTCCGCAGCCGAGCGCGGATCTCCCAGCCCCCTACAGCTCGATGGAGGCCATCGGTGACTTCGGTGAGCTCGATCTGCCGTCCCACGCCAGTCCGCAAAATGTCTATTCGGTGAGCGACGGAAACGAAGCGTTCGCTCCCGGTGCAGCGCCGGTCATGAAAACGGCGGCATTCGGATCGTTCGACTTTGAGGCCAGCGGAGAAACTCCTATCGCCCAGGGTGACCGGCTCGACAAGGCCGACCAGCCCGCATCTTCTCGGGGCGCGCAAGAAGCGCTTCTCGAAGAAGACCTCACCGGGCGTGTAGAGAATCCCCGCGCCCCAGCCCCTAAAGGCCGGGAGGGTGACCGCCCAACGAAGCGCCGCCGAGGGCTTCGGCGATCCATCGCCGCGGCCGTCGCCTTGGGCATTGGCGTCACAGGGGTTTCCCTGCAAGGAACGGCCTACGGCGCTTTTGGTTACCGGGTTTTCGATGAAGCCATTCATCGCTCGGAATACCGAAACAAGCTCGCGGAAGCCCGCGCCATTACCATGGATGCATTGGGCCGCGACGCCGACGCCGACGCGCGGGCCGCCGTGCAGTCGCTCGCGACGTTGGCCAACGCAGTACCTCGAGCCACGCGGCTGGCAGCGTACCAGGCCTTCATCGAGGGGCTTTCGGATCTGCGATTCGGGGTCGATGTCGCCAGCAAGCAGAGCGCTGGAATTTGGCGACCCGGAGCGTTTCCGGATCAAACCTCGAGCGTCGAAAAACTTGCGTCCAGTGCCGGCGCCCTGGCCCGAGGCCAAGTTGATGAAGCCGACAGACTGGCCACCGAAGGCCTTGCGCGTGGGGCCCGCGATGAGTTTCCTGAAGAGGTCGCGTCGCTCAACTTCGAAATAGCTTTGCTTCGAAACGACTTTCCGCGAGCCCGGGCAGAAGTTGAGCGCATGGCGACGTGGGGTCTGCGGGGTCCGTTTGCGCTGGCCCGCGTTGAGTCGGCGGCGGGTGCCATCGACAAGGCCAAAGAGGCCCTCGATTCGGTGTTGGCGGTCGACCCCAATCACGCCGGTGCCCTCGTTCGGTCGTCGCGCATTGCCCACGAAGTGGACCACAATGACGGCCTCGCGCTGCAGCTCGTGGAGCGGGTGTTGTCGCCCACCCGCGCGGCACCGGCATCGACGACGGAACGGTCGCTGGCCCTCGCATTGCGCGGCCGCATCGCCGATTCCCGCGGCGTCCTCGGGGAGGCGCAGAAGTCGTACACCGAGGCACTTTTGCTGTCGCCGTCGAACGCGTTGGCGCTCATGGGCCAGGGCGAAATCGTGTTCACCGAAGGCCGTTACGCGGAAGCCCTCACGCGCTTCGACGCCGCGGTCCAGATCGAGCCCGGAAATATTTTGGCGATTGTGGGCAAGGCCAAAGCGATGGTGGGGCTTGAGCGCTTGGCAGACGCGCAGGCGGTTTTGGCGAGCGCGCGCGAGCGATTTCCCAAAGAAATGCGCATCGTGAACGGGCTGGCAAACGTCGAGCGAGCCCTCGGATCGGTCGTGGAAGCGGAGCGCGACTACCTCGAGGCCATCGCCCTCATCGACGTGACGGCGCCCGAGGCCAGCGCCCCGTACCTGGGTCTTTCCCTCCTTTTGGCGTCGCAAGATCGCGGGACGGAGGCGCGCGAAAAGCTTCGCGAAGCACGTCAAAATCTTCCCGATTCGGCCGCCATGAACCGCGCCTTCGGCGAGGTGGCTCTCGTCGAAGGCCGCTACGACGACGCCATCGGAGACTTCAAGAGAGCCCTCGAACAATCCCTGGCGGATGTGGCCGCGCGATTTCGTTACGGCGTCGCTTTGCGCCGTGCGCGCCACTTCGATGAAGCCGCCACGGAGTTCGCCGCCGTGTCTCAGGTCGACCCGGATTTTCCAGGCTTGGCCCTGGAGCGCGGCCTCATGTTTGAGCAGTCGGGGCAAGTTGAAATGGCGCTGCGGCAATTTGAAGGCGCGATCAAAAAAGCGCCAGACGATCCGGATTTGCAGCTCCGTGTCGCGAGCATGTACGTCATCGTCGGCCGCTTTGACGACGGCCTCAGCATTCTTCGTAAGGTCGCGCAGGCACGGCCAAATAGCGCGGAAACCGCCCATTTTATTGGGCGCGCGCTCTTCGGAAAGTCGCGGGGCAACGCCGAACCAGAGGCGCTGCGGCAACTCAAACGCTCCGTCGACCTCGATAAGAACAGGGCTGAATATCACTTGTATTATGCATGGGCCTCCAATGAGGCCGTGCCGCCGCAACTTGATCTCGCGCGCAGCGAGGTCGAGATCGCTCTGAGGCTCGACCGCCTTCAGCCCGAGTCTTACTGGCAGCGGGCGGTGATTGAGAGGCGTCTGTCGGCGATCGACGACGCCCTCGATGACGTGAACCGAGCGCTCACGCTCAAGCCAAGTCTCTTGGAGGCGCAGGCCACCCTCGCCGAGTGCCTCGAAGACAAAAAGCAATACGGGAAGGCGCTCGAGGCTTGGAAGCGGGCGATTGAGGCCCCCCAGTCGTGGCCCGAATGGCATTACCGTTATGCGCGCCTCGTGGCCGACTCGCCCAAGCGAAAAGATGCGGGGCTGTACGCAGTATTTGCGGCGACAGAAGGGGCCAAGCGGCATGGCAAGCCCGCGTGGGTTAACCAAGCGAATTTCCTAGCGGGCGAGCTCTTGTTCGAGGCCAAAAAAATGGTCGAAGCGCAAGTTTTTCTGGAGCGCTTTGTCGAAAATGCGACGCCCCGCGATCCGGATCGGGAGTCGGCGAAGAAGATGCTCGAGAGCCTGCGGTGAGGTGGTTCAGCGCCCGTCTCAAAGACCGAAAAGACGGCGAAACGAGCAGCCCCGGCGGCGAACCGATTTTGCCCGGTGATGCGTTGCGAAGACTTCGCCTCGAGGCCTCGCAGGTGGCCGATGGAGTGATGAGCGGCTTTCACGCGAGCGCGCGCCTCGGCCGGGGTATCGAGTTTGCCGGGTTTCGCAGTTACGTCCCCGGAGACGATCTGCGGTTCCTGGATCGGCGAAGAAGTCTTTCGGACACGGGGCTTCTCGTGCGCCAATACGCTATCGAACGCGATCGGCAACTGCTGACCATCGTCGACGGCTCCGCATCGATGGGCCTGGCACCGGGCCTGGCACCGGGCCTGGAGAGAGGGCAGGGGCTTTTGCGCAAGCGTCGATGGGCAGACGTGCTGGCAGCGGCCCTCGTGCGAATCGCGGCCGCGCAGGGCGATGCGGCGTGCGCTGCAACCATCGGCCAAACGTGGGCCGTGAGCGGTTTCTTTCGGGGCAAGAAAGCCTTTGAGCGCGCGACGGAGGTTCTGCAACGGCCAGGCCGTTCCGACGTCGCCTTGCCCCGGTCTGACGCCGCGCCGGAGGCGGCGCTCGCAGGTGCCATCGCGCGCGTTGCCCGGGGAGCGGGTTGGGTGGTTTTGCTGAGCGATTTTCTCGATGAACGGCCGCCACTTATGGGGCTCTTGGCGGAGGCGCGCGGCCGGGGGGCCCACGTGCTGGCGGTGCGCATCGAGGCCCCCGAAGAGCGCGATTTTCCTTTCGAGGAGACCGTGCACCTTCGTTGCCCCGAGACGCTGGACCGCCTGGAAACGTTCGGCCCGGCGGCCCGCACACGGTACCTCGGGGCGCGTGCAGGTCATCGCGCGGCGACAACGGCGCTACTGACCGCGCGGGGTATTTCCGTCGTCGATGCGTGCACCGATGACCAGCCCGCGCGCGTCCTTGTGCAGGCCATCGAGGCGCTTCGTCGCCGGTCATCAGCCGTCAAATAGACGGCGTATGTTTCACCATCGGGGCCGCCGCGATGGGGAGGGTCGGCGGGCAAAGAAAAAAGGGATGCGGGGTCGTTCGGAACGGGCACAAAGCGGTTGCGCGCACCCGCAGAACACGCGACGAAGCTCATGTGAACGTCTCGCGCATTGGATTTGTGGGCTTCGGTAAATTCGGCCGAGCCTTCGCCGAACTTCTCGCGGAGGTAGGCCTCGACGTGCGGTTTCTTGACCCGCACACCCACGATGAAGACCCTCGGCGCGTGGCATCCACGGGTGAACTCGCCGCGTGGTCCGAGGTTTTGATCCTCGCCACGCCAGCCCTCGCGATGGCCCAAATTTTGCGGGAACTCCTGCCATTTCTCACGCCGGCGCACGTCGTGTGCGACGTAGCAAGCGTGAAAGTTGTGCCCTGGCGAGCTCTCACCGAGGCCCTCGGCGACCGCATTCCGTGGGTTGCCACCCATCCACTTTTCGGCCCCGTGAGTTTGGCCCGAGCCGAGCGACCACTGCGCGTTGTCGTGTGCCCGCAGCCCCGTTTTCCCGAGGCGCAGCAGCTCGTTGAGGCTCTGTTTTTGCGTGTAGGTTGCACCATTGTTCGCCGCGACGCCGACGACCATGATCGCGGCATGGCCGATACGCACGCGCTCGCATTTTTCGTTGCAAAAGGCGTCTTGGAGGCGAACTTTCCCATCGACGCCCCGGATGCACCTCCGTCGTTTCAAGCCATTGCGCGAACGGTCAAAACGGTCCGTGAAGACGCGGGGCATCTCTTCGCGACTATCGAACTCGACAACCCGCACGCGAGGTCCGCGCGCCTGCGCCTTATGGAGGCGTTGGGTCGTGTTCACGGCCAGCTCGAAGATGCGGATTTGGCCCGGGGCGACGCCGCCGCCGAGGCGCGATTGAGTCTCCCGCCCACGATGGCGGTCACCCCCGTGTTGGTCGAAACGCGCACCATGATCGACGAGATCGACCGGGAACTATTGGCGCTTTTGGCACAACGCGCCGAGCTTGGTCGCCGTGCGGGCGCTGAGAAAGAGCGCTTGGGGCGCGCCATCCGAGACCGAGGTCGCGAGGCGGCCATGCTGCAAGAGCGCCGTGTGTGGGCCGAAGAAAGGTCCCTCGACGGAGAAGCTGTTGCGGCGGTTTTTGAGGCCATCCTGCATCTCTCGCGGCGCGCGCAGGGCGCCTAAACCATGCGGGGCTCTTGATGGCGTTTCAGGCCATACTTGCCCTCGCGATCGGCACGTTTGTGCTGCTGCCGTGGCTCGCGCATCGCCTTCGCCGCAGTCCGCCGCGCGAACGAATTTTTGCTCCCTTGCGCTTTGTTGCCGAGACCACTTCTCCGAGCAATGTTCCAAGCGGAATCGACGACCGCGCGCTGTTTGCAGTCCGCACGATCATCGTCGTTCTCCTCGCGTTGCTCGGTGCCGGGCTGCGCACCCGGAGCCATGGTCTGTCGCTCCGAACGGGAGACGAAAACGCGAGCCTCGTCGTGCTCATCGACGACAGTTTGAGCATGCAGACGGTCGAAGGCTCCACGACGCGGTTCGATCAGGCGAAAGATGCAGTCTACAAGGTTTTGGCCGATCTCGACGGCGGCGATCGTGTGGCGCTCGTCCTTGGCGGAAAACCTGCACGCATTTTACGTGGCTTTTCGCAGGATATTGGAGCTGTGCGTCGTGCCGTGAAGCTCCTCGAACCATCGGATCGCGGCACCGACTTGCACGGCGCGATTTTGCTGGCGGAGGGCCTGGCCAGCGACGCCGCCGCGGGCACCGTGAGCTTGATCGTGGCCACCGATGGGCGCGGCGGGGCGGGGCCGATCGCCATCGATACCGCGCTTCCATTGCGCATCGAGCTTGTGCCCTCGCTGCGCACGGACGACTGCGCGGTCATCGAGGCGCGGGGAAGGCTCGGCGCCGTCGATGTTTCGATTGCCTGTGAAAAACCAGCCCATCGGCGCGTTCATTGGCTTCGAAGCCCGGGCGAAATAACGGCCATCGAGGCCGACCTCGGTGAAGGCACGACGCTCGTGCAGCTGATTTCGGCGGGAGCTTTGCCGAGGGGAACCGTCGCGCTGGAGGCCCGCGATGGTGTGGCCAGCGACGACGCGGCACCGGTTCTCGATGGGCCTTCGCGCATGCGCGTCGCGGTCGTCGACAGCGCCACGGGCGTCGACGATGAGGAGCGAACGCCGAGGGCTTTGTTCCGCGCGCTCGAGGCGGTCGCGCCCCAAGCGGAGGTGCTCCGTGCCCAGCGAATTCCCACAGATTCGTCGCTCTTGGCCCTCGACGTATTGGCCGTGGACAACGCCGCCGCGTGGACGGCAGACACGCGACTCGCCTTGCAAGCGGCGGTCGAAGGGGGGCTCGCGGTCATCGTTACGCTGGGCCCGGCCTCGGCGCGAGGCGGCCTCGGAGCGTCGTTTGATCCGTTTCTCGATGGCCCCGTGGGTTGGGAATCGGGGCAGTTTGGCCTTCTGCTTCCCGGGTCCGAAGGGCCCATGACCCTCGATGCGCGGGCTCGTTTTGTGGCCAACGCCCCAGGCTCCGAGGTCATTGAGGCCTTCGACGATGGCTCGCCCTTCATGGTGCGTACGCCGCGAGGCGAGGGTTTTGTCACGTGGATTGCTGCACCCGCCGATCCTCGTTTGGGAGACGTGGCGATACGCGCCGGATTCATCGACGGATTGGCGGAGGTCGTGGACAGGGCTCGCCGCATCCATCCTCGGGGCTTGCTCCGCGTTGGAGAGGCTCTGCTTGTACCCGCGGGGGCGCAAGTTACCGGCCCCGCTGGGCCCGTGCCCGTTACGGTCCGCAACCACGGCCAGGGGGAGGGCGGAGAAGTGGATTTGGCGATTCACGGCACCTATTCGGTGGAGGCCCAGGGCACGACCCACGTGCGCCAAGTCATCCTCGACGAGGAAGAAATCCTCGGCCATTCTCTGGAAATATCTTCGCGCGGGGGAATCATTGCCACCCAAGAAAGTCTTCGCGACAGGTCCCCGTGGGTGGTCGTCCTTTTGGTGATCGCGGTCTGTGCGGAGGCAGCTCTCAGGCTTCGGGCATCGGGGCGATCCGGGGCTCCAGGAGTCACGTTTCGCGTGCCTCGCTTTTTGCGCGCGATGTTCAAAGTACGCGAGCGCACCGATGCGTAGACGCCCGAGGCTCGGCTACACTGGCATCTCCCCTTATCCCCTCAGGAGAGCCCCTGACCATGACCATCCCTGAGTGCTCGAGAACCCTCCGTGTTCCTGCTTTCACGACGGCGCATTCCCACGCGTTTCAGCGCGCTTTACGTGGAAAAGCCCAGCGCCCTGGCCCCTTAGCGCAAGACGATTTTTGGACGTGGCGGGAGGCCATGTACACGCTTGTCGAGGGTCTCACGCCCGACAGCGTCGAAGCGATTGCGCGCGTGGCCTATCGCGAACTTCACGCGTCCGGGGTTCGCACCGTCGGTGAATTTCATTACGTGCATCATGCACCGAATGGCGTTCCCTACGACGACGGCAACGAGCTCGCTCATCGCGTCATTCGGGCCGCGCTCGACAGCGGACTGCGCATCTCGCTACTCCGAAGCATCTACCAGCGCGGCGGGCATGGCCGGGGTTTGGCCAAGGCGCAAGAGCGATTCGCTGACAAATCCCTGGATGCCAGCCTCCGCGCCATTTCCGATTTGCAGTCGTATTACGTAAACAATCCACTGGTTCGTATTGGTATTGCTCCGCACTCAACCCGCGCGGTTCATCCCGCGGCGTGGAAAGAGATCGTCGCGTTTGCCCAGGGGCGAGACCTTCCGTTTCACGTGCATGTGGCGGAACAGCCCCGCGAGCTTGACGAATGCCTCCACGAAACGGGCATGCGTCCGCTGCAACTCCTCGAAGATCGCGGGGCTATTTCCCCGAGACTCGTCGTCGTGCACGGCACGCACTTGCTCCCCGAGGAATCAGAAATACTGGGAAAATCGCAAGGGTTTGTGTGTATGTGTGCCACGACAGAGAGAGACCTCGGCGACGGTCTCCCGAACCTCGGTGCCATGCGCGCGGCCGGTGTTCGCTTGTGCATGGGCATCGACAGCCATGTGGTGTGCGATCCCTTCGACGACATGCGCGCTCTCGAGACCCACGAACGCCTTCGCACAGGCCGACGGGTGGCGGCGCGGGTTGCGCATCCAGCCGCATCGTTGTGGGCTTCAGCATCGACCGAGGGCGCAAAGGCATGCGGTTTCGACGGCGACGGACCCTCGTTAACCGTGCGCACAGACGCCCCGTTTTTTGCCCTCGTCGACGCGGGCGATGAGCTGGATGCCTTGGTATTTTCCGGCACACGCGCACTTGATGGGCTTTTCGCGTGACCGGTGCGCCGCCGGTTTTTCGCTTGGCCACCCGGTTCGATCCGATGGCGGATCAGCCCAAGGCGATTGACGAATTGACGAGCGGTTTGCTCCGCGGCGACGCGCACCAAGTGCTCCTCGGAATTACCGGCAGCGGCAAGACCTTCACGATTGCGAATGTGATTGCGCGCACGGGCCGGCCCACGCTGATTCTTGCGCCAAACAAGACCTTGGCCGCCCAACTTTACGGAGAGATGAAGGAGCTGTTTCCCGAAAACGCGGTGGAATATTTCGTGAGCTATTACGATTATTACCAGCCAGAAGCCTACGTTCCGTCGTCCGACACGTTCATCGACAAAGACGCCATCATCAACGACGCCATCGATCGCATGCGGCACGCGGCGACCTACGCGCTGCTCTCGCGCCGTGATGTGATCATTGTGGCATCGGTCAGCTGCATCTACGGAATTGGTTCTGCGGAGGCCTACCATTCGCTCGTGGTGAACGTTCAGGTGGGCGACGAGATGCCGCGCCACGAACTGCTTCGTCGCTTGGTCGACATTCGCTACGAGCGAAACGATACGGATTTTTCCCGCGGCACGTTTCGCGTTCGGGGCGATATTATCGAGGTATTTCCCGCATATGAAGAGGCCAAGGCGATTCGCATTGAGCTCTTTGGCGACGAGGTCGAGGCGATTCGCGAGATTTGCCCGCTGCGCGGCAAGGTGCTGCGTTCCTTTGATCGGTACGCCATCTTTCCTGGGTCGCACTACGTGACGCCGGAGCCCTCGCGTATTCGCGCCATGAAATCGATTCGCCAAGAGCTCCGGGAGCGGTTGTCATTTTACGAAAAAGAGGGCCGCGCTCTTGAGCGCCAACGCATCGAGCAACGCACAAGCTTCGACCTCGAGATGCTCGAACAGGCTGGATTTTGCCACGGAATCGAGAATTATTCGCGGCACATGTCGGGCCGTGCAGCGGGCGAGCCCCCTCCGACACTGATTGATTACTTCCCTCCCGATTTGCTCATCGTCGTCGACGAATCGCACCAGACCATTCCGCAGCTCGGTGCCATGTACAACGGCGATCGCGCGCGCAAGCAGACGCTCGTCGATTACGGTTTTCGACTGCCGAGTGCCCTCGACAACCGGCCGCTCCGTTTTCAAGAATGGCAAGAGCGTGCGAAGCAGGTCATCTACGTATCGGCAACGCCTGGCGACTGGGAAATCGCTCAGGCCGAGGGAGTCGTCGTGGAGCAGCTTGTCCGGCCCACGGGCCTCCTCGATCCGCAGGTGACTGTGAAACCGGTGGCCGGGCAAGTCGACGACTTGCTCGAAGAAATTCGCGTCACCAAAGAGCGGGGAGAACGGACGCTCGTGACCACGCTTACCAAGCGTATGGCCGAAGACTTAACAGAGTATTACCGTGAGCGCGGCGTGCAAATTCGCTACCTGCACTCGGATGTCGAGACCCTGGAGCGCATCGCGATTTTACGCGCGTTGCGCCTGGGGGAGTTCGACGTGCTCGTCGGAATAAACCTTCTGCGCGAGGGCCTCGACTTGCCCGAGGTGAGTCTTGTGGCCATCCTCGATGCCGATAAAGAGGGCTTTCTTCGCAGTCGTCGGTCGCTCATTCAGACCATGGGGCGCGCCGCGCGAAATGTGAATGGTCGCGTGATTCTTTACGCCGATCGCGTGACCGATTCGATGCGCCTCGCGATGGACGAAACCGAGCGACGGCGCGAGGTTCAGGCCGCTTACAACGAGGCGAATGGCATCGTGCCAGCGTCGACCGTGCGAACCATCGATTGGTCGAATCCCGCGATGGGGGCCGGCGATCATCTTCGCATTTCAACGACGGCATCGAGCGAAACCTCGGGCCTGACGGCGACGGAACGGGCGGAGCTTTTGCGCGCGCAGATGCTGGAGGCCGCCGAGTCTTTGGACTTCGAGAAGGCTGCGCGCCTGCGCGATGAGCTGCGCGGGGTCGAGGCACAGACGATAGATGGTTCTAGCAAAGACAAGAGCTACGACCCGTATGACCGCAACCAAAAAAAGGCCAAAAAACCAGGGCCCGCGCCCAAGCCTGCTCGTTCGCGATTTCGTTGACGGCCTCCATGGTCGGTGCGACCGTGGAGGATTAGGGGGCCGGTGTGACCAAGGGAGAGCCAGCGACTGCGCGGTGGATGACGTGCCACTTTGAGGGGTTCGCGCTTGGCCAGCACACTTCTGGCGGGTTCGCCGCGCCCGCGCCTGGTTGTGGGGCGGGCGATGACCGCGATGGTGACCTCCAAACATTTCAGGAGGGGGCGTCGTTCAACCTGCGCGTCGTTCGTGGCCGGGCCGAAGACATCAAGCAAGGGCAGGAGCCGCTCGTCGCGCGACCCCACGAGCGCCATCTCTTCATCGATGAATTGCCTGAATTTTTCCTGCCAAAAAAGCGTACTGCGGTCTCGCTTGGCCCCGAGTGGCGGGCCGTTCGAGTCCACGGCGCGCGTCTCTACGACGTCGTCTTCGTGCCCCTCGAATGCGACGGATCCGTCACGCGAAGCTCCATCGCGGGAACCCTCTTTTTTGACGCCGCCGCCATCGACTTGGACGGCCCGGCGGGCCCAGTAGTCAAGGAAAAAGAGCCTCGACTTCCGGGCTTCTCGCGAGACGGAACGGGGCGCTGGTTTGCCGATCTCTTCACGCCGTTTTCCTGCCTGACAGACCTCATCGCGGGGATTTTTGCAGTGCGCCACGTCGGCCACTGCCGCGAAGCCGTCATCCGGGTGCTGGCCGCCTACGCGCTCCTCCGCCTCGTGCGGTCGTTCGCACCGCTTGAAGCGTGGCGACAGGCCGCCGTAAACCGTCTGGAACGCACCGACTTTGGCACCGCCGCGCTCTGGGCCTTGTGGGCCGTCTCGGCGCTTGGGGGTATCGCCGGGCTCCTCTTGGCTTTCGGCGACGTGCAGACCACCCACTGCGCCGCCGATAGCCTCGCCCGCGTGGGAACCGCCGCCGTCGCCGGGGTCCTCATGCTGGCCTCCCCCGCGCAACGACTTCAGGCACCCGCCATTTTCGCCCTACCGCTCCTGGCGGCCTCCGCGGTTCTCACGTGCCCCTCGGCCAATTTTGTGTGTGATGGCGATCCGGCAACGCACTCAGACCGTGATGGTGAGCGCGCGCCCGAGGGCAGGCCCGCGTCTCCGAGCGCTCGGGCCACGGGCGTACCGTGCGCGGCACCGCTAACCCAGGGTGGCGAGGTGGCCCGGCCGCCGTCCGACAACGCGTCGGCACATGAATCCGGGGCAAATCCCAGCATATCCAACGCGGCGGCGGCTGACGATGGCGGGGCCACATGGATCGAGCGCCTCCGCGAGCAAAGCGGTCGTTTGGCGGACGCCGTGACCGGTGCCGGCGCGGGCTCCGACGAAAAGTCGCTGCTCGCCGCAAGTGGGGCCGCGGCGACGAAGTCGACCCTCGACGACGCGGAAGAAGACGACCCCTTTCGCGAAGCGGCGGGCCTCCGCATTCGGGGTGCCCACGACACATTCTGCGGAAAACCTCTGTTTCTACCGGCTTCCGAGCTGTTTGCCCCCGGCGGTTCCGCCATTTTGCCTGGCGGCGAGTCCATCTTGCGCCGCGTGGGTCGCCTTTTGGTTCGCCATCGGGAGCGCGCGTTTATTGTCGCGGGTCACGTTCCGAGCGAAAGCGCGACCCATCCTGAGGTGCTCTCCCGCGAGCGCGCCGTCAGCATCGCCGCGTGGCTAAAAGCGTGGCCTGGGCTTGCCCAGACGACGTTTGTGGCCCAAGGCCTGGGCAATCGCGATGGCCTCATCGACTCCGCCGGTAAGGGCACCGTCGCGCGCCTTAACGATCGAATCGAGGTCGGGCTGTCCTGCGCCGACGGCGCGGAGGTCTCCGAATCGATTGAAAAACAACCTAAAAAACCTGCGCGCAAGAGGGTGCCATGAGCGCCTCCGTGCCCCCCTATTCCGTGCGCCTCAGGCGGTGGCTTGCGGCCCCAGCGTGTTTGAACGCACACATAGTGGAGCCCATTCGTGCTGCCGGCGGCCGGGCGACCGTCGTCATAACCTTGAGCGGGGTCGGCCGTGTCGTGTGCGGATGGACGTTGCCATTCAATGCCACACACACGCCCTCGGGAACGGTCCAGGTGCGTATTCCAGTGGAAGTAGGTCAACAGGTTAAGATATGCGTAAAAGACGTATTTCGTCGTACGGTTATCCTACTGGATATTGACGCGACTGCTGACCCGCTGCCAAGCTCCCGCGTCGTCCAGAGCCCTTCCCGGTGGCCCAAAGTCGAGCGAGCAACGCCGGCCGTAATGGGCTCCGCGGTGGGCGCATTTCCAGTAATTCCCCTGGCCAGTATGCCGAGCGTCGCGTTGCAAGGGCTTGCCCCCGCAGCGACGCTGCTGTTTCCCCTTCGTCTTCGGACGCGTCGCTTTTCAGTCACATGAGGTCATCCATGAGCACGGCAACACCATCCCAGCACGACGAGCTTGTCTCCCAAGAAAAGATAGGTACGGTAACGCGCTTTCTTTGGAGTTGCGCCGGGGCCGATGCGGGCATTCTGGAGCGTTGCCCACACTCAGATCGTGTCAAGTACCAAGGCCTGGGTGGCATGGTTCTCTCAACGGGCGTGCTTGCCTTCGTGTCTGGATCGTACGCATTGTACACTGTCTTTTGCCCAAAGAGCGACACCGTTTTGGCCCTTTCTCGCCAGGCGACTCACTGGCCGACCGTTGCGATTGCGGTCCTTTTTGCCACGGTCTACGCGGCTATTATCTTCAATATCGACAGGTTTATCGTCTCAAGTTCGGGCTCCGGCGACGGCACCGAGGCGGTGACCGTTTCCGAGCTCGTCCACGCGCTGCCGCGCATCCTCATGGCGGTCGTCATCGGTTTGTGCATGTCGGCGCCCCTGGAAATTCGCGTGATGCAGTCGGAAATAGAGGCACGGCTGGAGCTCGAGCAAACCTCGTATCGCAAAGAACTCGACGACAAGGCAGCGCTTTTGTTCGACGGCGACAAGCTGGAGCTGGAGAGGCGCCGCGAGGTGTTGCAAAAGCGCCTCGATGACGCGGATGGGCATTTTGAAGCCATTCGCCAAGAGATTGATACGCAAGTCGAATCCCTTAACCGCGAGGTGCAAGGGCAGGTGGGCAGCGGAAAGGCAGGAGAGGGGCCGGCGGCACGCGTTCTCAAGGAAAACCTCGCGAACAAGAAGGCCGATGTGGAGCGCATGAAGGGGGAAGAGCGAATTAAACTGCAACCTGTGGTCGATGAAATTGCCCAAGTTGCAACTGAGATTGCTGGCAATCGGCGGGAGTTGGCGGCGCGGAAAGAGTCCAATGAACGCGCTTCTCGGCATCGGGACGGATTGGCGGAGCGCATTCGCATCGGGCACGAGGTGAGCCCGGGGATTAGTGTGCTGCTCGGATTGCTGCTGCTTTCAATTGAATGTGGGCCTATTTTCTTTAAGATGATGATCGCCTCGGGAACTTACGACGCATTGAGCGCGAATCTCAAACTTGTAGTAATGGCCAAACACGGCATTGAAAAGCGCATTTTTATTGACGAAATTGGGCTTGAGCGCCACGGCGAGGTTTTCCATGGGGTCCAAGCCCTCCTGAGCGAGGAGCGTCGTCGCCTGCAAACCGAGGACGGTTTGGCGAAGGTGGTTCACGAACAATACCGGCAGAAACTCGAACGCGAGATCGCCGCGGCGCCCGAGGCGTTCTTGGTGCCACCGGCAAACGGCGTGGATGTTCGCTAGGCTGGCGGGTTTTACCCCGCATCACGTGGCCCGGCTGCCCGCTGCGGCAAGGCGCCGCCTTGAGGGCTTCGGCGTTGCGTCCGTGGCCGCGTCTTTCACCGTTTTCCTGGGACTCGGTGAACTTTTTCGCGCCATGTTGGGTTCTGTTTTAGTGGGGCTGACGGTTGGCCTATTCCTTTCAATCCTATTTTTAACGGTTGTTCGTATACTCGTCGCGGGCGGCGGAATGTCGCTCGGCGTGGGTCGGGGTGAGGCCGCGCGCTGGCGGGCAGGGAGGGCGCCCGTCTTAATATTCGCCATTATCGGAGCGATTAGCGCGCAAGGTATTGTTGTTATGGCGCTGGACGGCCCGTTGGCCAGGTCCGTGGCGGAGTACCGCAAGGCCCTGTTGGAGGTGCGGCGCCAAGGTCGCGAGGCCGCCTTCGACGCGGCCGAAAGCGCCTTCACCGAGGAGGCCAAGCAACTGGCTCGCGAGGAAAAACCCAGTGAGTTCCGCACTAAGATGGCCACGAAGCGCCACCAAGAGGAGCTCCATGCTCTGGACCGCCGGCGAGCCGATTTAGGCGAGGCACGGCGGCTGGGCGAGCGCGACTTAGGGCTGTACGAGGCGCATTTGCAGGAGCGCGAGTTCGAAGGGCGTCGCATCGCCGAGGCCTGGCGCACGGCGTCGCTCGTCAGTTTGGTCGTGCTCTGCATCGTGACGGGCATTATCGTATCGCCCGCGGTCCTTCGCGTGGTCTTTCGGTCGGCGCTCGCGTCGTACTACGCGCGCCGATGGGAAGCCGATCGCCGTATTGTGCTCGCAGACTACGAACACAGCGTGCATGCGGCCCACACGGCGATGGGCCAATATTTGAGGGCCATCAACGATGCCGCGGTGAATCCGCAGCATCCGCCCGGTCCATTTAAGGACCCCGCATTTCGCACCGCGCAACGCGCCGGTCACGGTTTGCTCGACGGGGTGGTGGTCGATACGCGCCATCGCCAGGGCACACAGGGCAAAGGGTAGCGGCCCGCGGCTTTCCGGCGAGCGATCTACAGCTGGACGTCGGCGCGGGGGTCTGACTCGGGCTCTTCGGCGGGCATCGACGCGACCCAGCGATCGACCTCGGTCTCGCTCGCAATCGGCATGACCAAGCGGAGGTGCACGTAGAGATCCCCGGGGGTCTCTTTGCCGCGTGCGACCCCTTTGCCGCGGAGGCGCAGCATGGTGCCCGCGGGACTTTTTGCGGGCACCGTGAGGGTCACCGAGGCGTCGATGGTGGGCACGCGAACTTTTGCCCCGCGCCAAGCTTCGCCGACGGTGACGGGGAGGTCCAGGTGCAGGTTGTCGCCGTCGCGGCGAAAGTGTTTGTGCGGCTGCACCTCGATCGTCAGGTGCAGAGTGCCCGGAGGCCCGCCCGCCGGCGAGAGGCCACCGCCACCGCGAATGGTCAATTTTTCGCCATCGCGAACGCCGGGCGGCACGCGAATTTTGAGGGGCTCGGTGCGCGACGGATGCGAGCGTACGTCGAGGGTTGCACCGCGGATCGATGAGGCAAAATCCACGGAAATGGTTGCCACCGCGTCGGAGCCCGGCACCCGCGACGGGGCGCGCTGCTTCTCGAACATATCGCCGAACAGGTCGTTCAGATTCTGGTGCCCTGCGGTGCCGAACAGATCGTCGAAATTGAAGCCCGCGTTGCCATGCGACCCGCCGCTCGTGGGCTGAGAACTGTGCCGACGGTACGCGCGCATGCGGTCGGGATCGAATCCGTCGCGCAAACCGTCTTCTCCGAACTCGTTGTAGAGTGCACGCTTATGCTCGTCCGACAAAACATCGAAGGCGCGGTTGACGGCTTTGAATTGTGCCTCGAGGACTTTGTCGTCGGGGTGGCGATCCGGATGAAGATCTTTGGCGAGTTTTCGGTACGCACGCTTGATGACGGCGGGATCGTCGTCGCGGGAAACACCGAGCACGCTGTAGTAATCCTGAGCCATTCGCCACACCCTAAGTCGCCCTCACGACGGAGGCAACTGACTGACCACGCATGGAAGTTCGCGCGCCTGCCGACGCGCAAATCTCTTGAAAATATGCTGAACAAGATGCAAACGCCCGGGGCCTAGGGCTCGTGCCTTGTCGCGTCGGAGAACGGAACCTCCACGGCCCATCGATCGCCCTCGCGCACCAAATTGAGTTTGCCGTGCTCGAGCGATTCGTTGGCGCCGAAGACCTCCACCACCGCACGGTCTCCGCGCAGCTCCGTCTTCGTTCGCACGACCTCAAAGCGCGCAAAAATAAAAGCGTCCGCGATGAGTTCAACGCTCTCCACGCGTCGCCCAAGAATGACCGAAGCCCGCTTCGCGCGGTCGTCGAGATCGCGGCGCGAGGAAGCCGGCAACGCCCCGAGCGCGCGCCTCGCCCGCACCAAATCTTCGTCGGCGTGACGCAAATCTTGAAGCAGATCGGTCACGGTGCGCCCGGGGTCGGGCGACTCCGCGCGGCATCCCAAGACCCCCGCGAAGGCAAGAGCGAAAACGGGGCGAAGCAACCGAAAAAACGTCACCCCGAGACTATAGAGCGTATTTCGCTATGCACACAATAACCATCTCGCCACTTGTGCGGCGGTTTCCCAAGATGTGCCCTTTTGCAGGCAGTAATTGGCCATTTGTCGCACATGTAAATACAGTGAAGGCGTGACTTCTCGACCACTACGCCTCCATTGGACTGGACGTCCGTCAAATTTCAGCGACGGGCGCGAAGGGCCTTCCTTGGCGCGCGCCACGGTTGCCCGGCGGTACGCCACGGCCGATGGTCGGGGCGAATTTTTCGAGGGAGACAACCTGCGAAGTCTCGATGCCCTCGTCCGCGAACGCGAGGCCTCCGTGGCCCTCGCGTATCTCGATCCGCCGTTCGACACCGGGCGCGTTTTCGAGACCCAAGGTCGCCTCGCCGCGGGCGATGGAAAAACGGTTGCTTACGATGATCGGTGGTCGGATCGCGCCGAGTGGCTTGAGGCGTTGGCGTCGCGGCTGGCGCGCATTCGCGAACTGCTCGCGCCGCATGGCTGCGTCGTCGTGCACGTGGATCCGCGTACCAGTCACTACGTAAAAGTGCTCATGGACGAACTCTTCGGCGAAGAGAATTTCGTCAGTGAGATCATCTGGCGCTACAGGCGATGGCCAGCAAAAACGCGGAACTTTCAGCGCGTTCACGATGTCATGTTGCGTTACCGAAAAGACGCCCGGTGCGAGGGCCGGTGGAACCCCCTCTACGAAGATCTGGCGCCGTCGACGAAGGCCACATGGGGCACGCGCAAGCAACGCGCAGTCGTGGATGCAAACGGAAAACGCCTTCGTTCCACCACCGAAGACGTGGAGTCGAAGGGCGTTCCGATGGGCGACGTTTGGGATATCGGCGTTGTCGCGCCGGTTGCAAAAGAGCGCACGGGGTATCCTTCGCAGAAGCCCGAGAGTCTCCTGTCGCGGCTCATCACAAGTCTGACAGACGAGGGAGATCTGGTGCTGGACCCTTACGCGGGCAGCGGAACGACGGCCGCCGCAGCGTGGAAACTAGGGCGACGTTTTGTGACGATGGACGCGGGAGAAGCCTCTCGCGATGTGGTTCTGGCCCGCCTTGCTGCAATCGGGGCAAATCTTCGGCATGAAGATCACCCGGAAAAAACCAGCATAAACGTAAAAGTCGCGGCTGCCTGAGCGCAAAAGGTGAAAGTTTCTTACGGAGCGAGCCGTATGCCATCCCGTTAGGCCTATTGCCTTTCGGCACTCTCGAATCGGATGATTCGCCATGACCGTTTCCGTCAAGCAAATATACGCAGCCCTGGCCGTTATCGCGGTCGGCATTATCCCCATGTTTCTGCCCAACCGAGACGTCGGGCAGTACACGCTTGCCGTGGCCATCGTCGCCGCGATCGTGAACCTGCTGGCATCGGTGGGTGGGGCCGGGAGCGCGCCCATCGTCGAGGCGGTGCGCCGCGCGTCGAACGGAGAGCGTCCGATTGCACCTGGCGATGCGGCACCGGATGTTGCTCGAATCATTGAAGAAATTGGCACCATGGTCGACGCGCAAAAACGCCGCGACCAAGAAGGAACCCAGCGTCGCGCGGCGGTTGCTAGCCTGCCCGATGCGGTGCGCCGAGCCATGGTTGGTGAGCGCGTTGTGCCCGCAGACGAAGTGCCCACCGACGTGGCCCGTGTCTACGACGAACTTGGCCGTTTCGTGGATGCCCGCCGCCGCGATACCGCAGAGGAGGCCGCGCGAAAGGGCGTGTACACTGTGCTCACCGAGGCCATCAAACGGGCCTGGGCAGGCGACCACACAAGCCCGCCGCAAGAGGCCCCGAACGACCTTATTCGCCTCTACGATGAGCTTCGCAACCTCGTCGATGCGCGGCGCAAAGAGGCCGCTGACCTGGCTTTGAAGAAGGCCGAGATCGATCAGAGCGAGTGGAGTGTCGAAGAGGCTGGCAAGCGTCTCGTTGAGAACATGACGGTGGCACTCACGGCCATCGACGAAACCGGAACGGTCATTCGTGATCTCGCCGCAACGGTGCGAGAAGTGGCGTCGCACGTGGAATCGCTCACGGGCAGCGCCGACGAATCCACCACCTCGGTGCGCGAGATTTCCGCCACAAACGATGTCGTCGTCGAGAACGTCATTGAGCTTGCGGGGTCTGTCAAAGACGGCGCCAAGCAGATGGAAGAAATGCACGCCTCGATCAAGGAGGTTGCTCGCTCCGTCGAGATGCTTTCTCAGACCGCCGAAGAGACCTCGAGCAGCATGAACGAGATGGACGTTTCCATCGCGCAAGTGCAATCGAACGCAAACGAAACCGCACGTTTGTCTGAAGAAGTGGCTCTCGACGCCGAAAAGGGCGCGGAAGCGATCCTGAAAACCCTCTCTGAGATGTACCGCATCAAAGAGTCGTCACAGGAAGCCGTCGCGGTTATTTCGAACCTCGGCTCGCGCATCGAGGCCATCGGCCAAATCATCAACGTCATCGACGACGTCGCCGAACAAACGAACCTTCTCGCCCTCAACGCCGCGATTATTGCCGCGCAAGCCGGTGAACAGGGCAAGGGCTTTGCGGTCGTCGCCGACGAAATCAAAGAGCTGGCGGAGCGCGCCGGTGCAAGCACGCGTGAAATCACCGACCTCGTGAAAACCGTGCAAGCCGAGTCTCGCAACGCCATCGCGGCGGTGGAGCGCGGCAATCACAACGTCGACCGCGGGGTCGAGGTTTCGAACGAAGCAGAGCGCGCGCTCAAGAAAATTCTTGAGTCCTCGCAGAAGTCCACGAACATGGTGCGGGCGATTGCGCGTGCCACCGTCGAGCAGGCAAAAGGCTCGAAACAGGTGACCGACGCCGGCGGACGCATCGCTGAAACCATGCAGCAAATTGCCGCGGCAACGCAGCAGCAAGCGCGCGCCTCCGACATCATTCTGAAGAGCTCCGACAAAATGCGCATGATTGCGTCGCACGTCGAGCGTTCGTCGCAAGAGCAGGCTCGCGGCTCCAAGCAGCTCCTCGGGGTCATCGAGCACATCTCGAACATGGTGCGCGCGCTGAACCAAAGCGAGAGAGCGCAAATGCGTTCCGGGGAACAACTCATCGGAGCGGTCGGCCGTATCGAAGACGCCATTCGTGGCCAAGATGGCTCGTTGAAGCAGCTTATGGGGTCCGTCGAGCGGATGAAAAAAGCCCTTTAATATCCGGCTCCGGCACCGGGGTAAGGGCCGGTTTACGGTCGGGGAGAGCGCATGCTGCCGCTCCCCCGACGACCCCCACCAGCTTTTATGCTGACTCGCCCGCCTCCATCCGGGGTCAATGCGACTGAAAACCGCTCTAGGGCTCGCGCGTTTTGTCTTTTTGCGATGGGTCTCCGGCGTCACGTGGCGCTTGGATTGCGTTTGGATTTCGAGCACGGTGCACATGCATGCAGAACGCACCAAAGCGCACGATACTGATCATCGACGATGAGGTTCAAATCGTTCTTGGACTCCGCGACGCTCTCGAGTTCGAGGGCTTTCGTGTGGTGACAGCGGAGCTCGGACTGGTGGGTGTGGAGCTCGCCAAGAAAGAGCGCCCCGAGGCGATTCTCTTGGATTTGATGCTCCCGGATGCCAACGGGTACCAGGCGTGTGCCCTCATTCGGGCCTTCGATCGGCGCGTGCCCATCTTGATGCTGACGGCGCGTTCCCAAGAGGGCGACAAGCTGCGTGGCTTCGAGGCGGGCGCAGACGACTACGTCACGAAGCCATTCAGTGTGAACGAGCTCATCGCGCGGTTGCGGGCGATTGTTCGGCGTACCGAGTGGCAGCCCCAGTCGCCAGAAACCACCGTCATCGGCGAGGCAACGATCAACTTTGGTGCCCAAACCTCGCGCCGAGGCGGGCTCGAAGAGCCTCTAAGTTTTTACGAGGTGGAGGTCTTGCGCTTGCTCGTCGAGAAGCAGGGGCAGGCCGTGGCCCGCGACCATATTCTCGAAAGGGTGTGGGGCCTTCAGAACGTCGCGACGAACCGCACCGTCGACAACGTCATCGTGAAGTTGCGGAAAAAGATTGAGTCCTCCGCGGAGAAACCCCTGCATATTCTCACGGTATACGGCTTTGGCTACAAGCTCGCGTAGGTGGATATTCGGAAGGCACGGGCGCAGCGCTGCGTCCGCGTGACCGCGGGCTCTTGTCGGCGGCACCAAAGAAACAAGAGGCAGTCTGCATGCACATGTTGGTGAACGGTTGCTCCCGAGGGAAGACGTTCCTCGGCCCAACAAGATGCAGAATGCATGCAGCTGCGCGTGTCACGAGCTGCTAGCGCACGCGGAGCGTTACAAGTTCTTGTCGAAGCTCAGAGACGCCGAATTGATGCAGTAACGGCGCCCGGTGGGGAGCGGGCCATCGTCGAATACGTGGCCCAAATGGGCACCGCAGCTTGAGCACACGACCTCGGTACGGGCCATGCCGAGGGAACGGTCCACGTGTTCCTCGACGCCGCTTCCGGGGACGGTCGCCTGGAACGACGGCCAACCGCAGCCCGAGTCGAACTTGTCTGCGGAGGCAAAAAGCTCATCTCCACAGCAAATACACAGGTAACAGCCGCTTTCGTGGTGGTCCCAGTAGCGGCCCGTGAAGGCTCGCTCCGTCGCCGCCTCGCGGGTCACGGCGTACTCCATGGGGCTCAAACTTGCCCGCCACTCTTCAGGTGTTTTCTCGATTCGATGCTTGCCCACGTGTGCCTCCCACGACCTGCGATTGTGCTTTTCGGTGACTATTTTGAGATTGGGCAAATTGTGCCGAACTGAGGTCTTCTCAGACGCCCGTTACCCTGGCACACTGATGTCTCCCATAAGGAATGCCATGCATAAAGTCCTCGTCGTTGACGACAGCATTACGGTAGCCCGCCAGCTCCAGAGAATTCTCGAAGGCAGCGGCGATCTTCAGTTCGTCGGGCACGCCAAGAATGGCGCTGAAGCTCTCAAGATGAAGGCGACGGAAAACCCAGACATCGTCTGCATGGATATGTCCATGCCGATCATGGACGGCGTCCAGACCCTTCGCGCGATGATTGCGAAAGACCCGAACGCCAAGATTGTGATGATTTCTTCGCTTGCGGGCGTCGGAGACAAGTTCACCGAGGTCATCAAGCTGGGGGCCAAGAACGTCCTCTCGAAGCCTTTCGAGGCCGAGCAAGTTCTTTCGACGCTCAGGGCCGTTCTCGCGGCCGGCTGAAACGGGCCGAAGGTTCGACCCCTGGCGTGTACGGCAAGGGTTGGCCCCATTGGCCCCGGTTGGCCCCGGTTGGCCTTGATTGGCCCCGGTTGGCAGGGGTGTTTGGTGTGGTTCTCCGACACGCGCGTCTCCATTTCCGTCTGGGTAGCCCGGCAACAAGGGGTGGTTCATGGCAGTCAAATTCTTCGGCCAATTCCTTGTGGAACAGCGCGTGGTCTCGGCCGAGCAAATCCTTGCGGCCATCAAGCTTCAAGAGTCGCGCAACCTGAAATTCGGCGACATGGCCGTCTTCCTTGGGTTCCTCTCGGAGCGCCAGATGGAGCTCGCTCATCGTGCTCAGCGCCGCGAAGATTTGCCCTTGGGTGACATGCTCGTGAAGCTTGGTTTTCTCACCAACTTTCAGCGAGAAGCGGTGCTGGCGCGGCAGAAGTCGCAGCACCTGTTCATTGGTGAGGCGCTCGTAGAACTCGCGGTGCTCGACCACACCAAGCTCGGGTATTACCTAAACGAGTTTAAGCTCGACCAAGCCGCATACATTACCGACGACATCGACATGCCGGAGGATGTTCCCCATCGGGACTTCTGTGTTTTCTGCGCAGACATTACCTACAAGCTGCTCACGCGCATGGCGGGCGTGCGGCACCGGCCCGTTCCGGCGCAAATAGTCGACGCCCTCGAGGGCAACGACGTCGTCGTGACCATGAGCTTGGTCGGCAGTGTCAACGCGATGTTTATTGTCTCGGTGTCGCGCGAGATCATGAACGCCCTGGCGCGCTCGGTTCTCGAGATCGACGACGTGGGTCCGGAGCCCGACGAAGTGCTGATCGACACGGTGAAAGAGTTCGCCAACGTCGTCATCGGCAACGTCGTCGCGAAGGCCCAAATCAAGGGTTACAAAGTCGACATCGTTCCGCCAGAATTGCTTGAGGTTGGCGATGGCCTCATCGCCGTTCCGGGGAATATGGTCGGCGTTTATTTCCCCGTGGTCGTTCCAAACGGATCGCGATGCGAATTTGCTCTATTCGTCACGCCGTGAAGCTCATTACCAAAGTGGCGCGCCTTGACGCGCCCGTTCCTTCGCGTGTTTTGGCCCGCGCTCTTGTCGGCGTCGTCATGTTGGCTCTCTCTTCGTCCGTAGCGGCCAGCGCTGGGCCTGCGGGGGGGGTAGGCGAGGCGCTCGTTCCGGGCGCAGTGTTGCCGGCTTCGGAGGCCGCGGCGGGCGTAGCGGGGGCCGCGGGGGCGGCGGGCGGGCACGGTGCGTCAGCCGGCCATCCGGACACCGCGGCGGACGACGGGGCGTTCGTCCAGGGGGAAAAATCCGTTGAAGCGCGGGTGCTTGCGCCCTGTTGCTGGAACCAAACCCTCGACGTGCACGAAAGCGATCTCGCGCGCGAGCTCCGTCGTGAGATTAGGGCCCGGCTTCGCGCCGGTGAAACGGTCGATGGAATTGAGGCGTCGTTCGTCGAGCGGTACGGCGAGCGCGTGCGCGCGGCACCGGCAGACGAACGCGTGGGTGCCCTTCTTGGGGTTGGTGTTTTGGCGATGGCCGTCGTGGCCGGATGGGTCCTCCGGCGTTCGTTCGCGTCCATGGGGGCGGGGGCGGGCACCGGGGCGCGCGTGGGCGCGGGGCCTGTGGTGACGACGACGCGCGACGAATGGGACGAGCGTCTCGACGAGGAGCTTCAGCGACGGCGCGAACAAATGCGTGCATAGTGCACGCCGTGTGCATGTAGAATACAACGGTGCGGAGCGCCCTCCCGCGAAGGCAAATGTGCCGCGGGAGGCGAACCGTCAGGTGTCGGTGATGTCGGTCATGCTCATGAGGCCCTGAGGCAGGCCCACTTCGCGATCGAGGGCCGCCTGCGTTTGGTCGAACCACTGTTGCGTTTCGGCGTGGGTATCGCCGATGCAGGTGATGCCCACCTTGCCGAACTGACTGAGGGCGCCCGTGAGCTGGAAGATGACGCCGGAGTCCGTCCAGGGGCGGTAATGGAGGCCGTGAACCGCGGCGATGTCGAGGAGGTCTTCGACCGCGAGCCCTTTGTACTCGGGCCGCATCAAGCTGTCGCTCGCGACGTAGCAGCGCTCTTCGCCGCGACGCGTGCGGAATACACCCGTCGCGGGATCGTACTTTCCGTCGTTGACGAGCTTCATGAGTTTGAGCGGATGCGTGGTGCCGCTCATACGAAGGTTGATCTCGATGGCCGACCTGCCCCACGTGCCATCGGGGTTTCGGAACGTCACAAAGTCGACGGCGGCGCGCCCAATAACGCCCTTCGAGACGAGCACGCGGCCGACCTTCATGGCGTCTGCTTGGATGGCGAGGCGGTACTCGGGATCGGCCGGAAACCGGCACCCGAGGTAGGTCTGGCCGTCGGCTCCGAGAATTTGATCGTGCGTTGAAATAGCCTGCAATTCGCCGCGCGGATTGATTCGCAGTTGCGCGCTCGGGCTGTTCTTATCGACGCCCTCGACGAACGCTTCAACGACGCCGCCGAGGGCTTGCATGCGGCTCCGAAACGAGGCCCAATTTTCGTGTTTCGCAAAAAACCGCATGTGCGGCAAGGCCCCGATCACGGCCTCTACACGGCCCGAATGACTCGCTTGGCCCGGCGCCGCTCCGTCGAGGGGTGCCAGGTCCAAACACGCGTTGCCTTCGCCGCTAAAGCCGTCGTCGTGCTTCACCATCACGCGGCGCAACGTGGGATCGTCTTCCCACATACCGGCCACCGCTTCGCCCACTTCGCGCTCGCTTCGAACGTCTTCGGCACCGGCAGGAAACGGAATGCCCGCCGCACGAAATGCCTTGCGCGAACCGGACTTGGTACCGAGGTGCACAAGCTCCGGATCGAGCCCGTAAAGCGGAATGCCAATGCGCACCGCAAGCGATCGCTCGCGATGCGTAGCGGCGAAGCACATCATGTAGGCGCGATCCGGATCGATGGACCGACGAATGCGTTCGATCAACCGCGGGCGCTCAAGAACCTTCTCGGTGAGCGGCTTCGGAGTGGCGTCGTAACACGAGAGAAACGACACGCGTTCGCGCACGTGAGCCGACGGAATGCCTGAAATTTGCGCGATAATGTAATCGATCGTCGCGGGATGCATAGGCTGGCTCGTCACGTAGACGATACGCGCCCGCGCATGCCGGAGCATGGCGAGGGAAAAGAGCATGCGTTCTTCGTAGTGGTTGAAACCCGCCACCGACGAATACGACATGCCCTCGAGGGAGAGCGACGGCACGACGACGATGTAACGGCGACCCGCGTCGAGGGATCGAACCTTTTCCCAAGCGTCGAGGAGCTTCGATTGGAGCCCGGCAAAGCGCTCAAGTTCTTCGTCGGGGGTCGGCGGAGGGTTCGAGCGGAAAGCCGTGGGAAGGCGGTGAGGCTGGGAGCTCTCGAGGTCAAAGCGCATGGACGATGGCACACGCCAATCGTCGCGGTTTTTTCGCGATCAGGGAAGCCCGTAAATGCCGAGAGGCACCAACTTATGATTGGTGCCTCTCGGTCGATGCTCAGAAACGCGGGCGGCCTATTTTTTCTTCTTGGCCGATTCGCTCTTCGGGGCCGCCGCCGCATTGAGCCGGGCCACAGGGCCGAGATCGTTCGCGTGGGCACCGCCCGCAATCCACTCTTGGAAGAGGTGGCGCTTTGGGGGAGCGATTTTGCCCTTGACGATGCCCACCGTGAACTGGGCCATCTGATCGACGACGAGGTCGAAATAGTGCTCTGTTATCGACCACTTATCCATGTCCGGGGCAGGGTTCGTGAAGTCGATCGCGTAGGGCACGCCGTCTTTGATCGCGAACTCCACGGAGTTCATGTCGTAGCCGAGGCCGTGGCATAGCTTCCACGCGCCATCGACGACTTTTTGGTTCAGATCGGCACCGAGCCAGTCGGGTTCTTCAACGAGGTACCGGCCCATGCCGATGGGACCGCGCAATTTGGGATCGTAGTGAATCGGCAAAATGAAGTCGCGGCCGATGCAGATGCAGCGCACGTAGTTGTCGAAGTCGATGAACTCTTGGAGCGTCATCGGGAGGATGTCGCTTTTGTTGTAAGCTACAAACAGTTCTTCGATGTTGTTGACTTTGGTGACGTGCTTCCAGCCGCCGCCCTGGGCGGGTTTCAAGATCGCGGGAAAGCCGATGTACTTGCAAATTCCCTCCCAATCGATGGGGAACTCGAGGTTGCGCAGCGAGCGCTGCTTGTCGATGGCGGGAATGTATTCGCGCTGAGGGAGCAGCACGGTTTTTGGAACGGTGACGCCGAGCTTTGCTGCCACGCTGAAGCCAAAAAACTTGTCGTCTGCGGACCACCAAAGGGGGTCGTTGATGCAGTAGGTACCCGCGAGCTGCGCCGCCTTCAGGTGAAGCCTGTAGTGCTCAACTTCTTGAGAAATGCGATCGATGAGCACGGAGTATTTTTTCTCGAATCGCTCGTCGGTGCCGCCAATTTTGGCGAGCTCCGCGGTGACGCCAGACTCCTTGTTCACGCGATCGATAAACGCGGGAGGGAAAGTGTTTTCCCAGCCAACCAACAGGCCGATGCGCTCCGACATATGTGCTCCTCAATCGTATGCGGGACCAAAGCTGGCCTCGCGGTATCGTTGTCGCAAAGCCCAGCGCCACGCTCAAGTAGAACTTTTGCCGCGAAGAGTTTTAGCGTGAAGCGCGACCGCTGGCGTTGACGCCCCTTAAGGTGCCGAGGGAAGGTCTGGATGCATTCCGAGCAGTACCGAAAGATCGGCACCGGAAAGGGCTTCCACGGGGCCGTACGGCATGCCGTCCCACCCACGGGCGGCGGAAATGGCGTTAAATCGGCGCCGCATCCACCCGGGAATAACCTCGTGATGCACCCGCGCGACCCGCTCGGGGTTTTTGATCGTCTTGAGCATGCGGTCGAAGGTGAGGTCGCCGTAGCTATCGACGAAGGCGCGCTGTTGCTCGGGGCGATCGATCCAATTGAAGATGCCCGCGAGGTCGGCTTCAGGATGAAACTGCACGGTCTCGATGGCCTCGCCGACGTTGAACGCCAGCACCGCAAAGCCCTTGTCGTCTTGGCCCTCGCGGGATTCGCGCGCAAGAATCGAGCCGTTGAGGGCCGCGAGCCGTTTTTCGTCGAGGTTGATGACCTCCCAATTGCGATGCTCGAACGCAAAAAGCCGATCGCCAAATGGCGCCAACAGCGGGTGCCGACGGCCTGCCGCCGTCGTGTAGACGGGCATCACGCCGAACTTGCGGCCGTCGCGCGGAATGACCTCGGCGATGTTCAAGTGCATCGTCACGAGTTCGTAAGAATAGCAGATGGCGAACATCGCGGGCGCGTCGCCGGGATCGCGATCGTGCGCCTCGACGAGGCCGTCGCTGAAACGCCGAAAATCATCGTACCACGGCGTGCCCAGGCCCTCGAGCGGCGACCCCGGACCACCACTCGCAATGTACAAATCTTGGTCGCGCGGAATGGGGTTCAGCGTGTCGCGCGGACTCACGGAACGGACCTCGATGGGCAGCGTGGGATTCGACTCGCGAAGCTCGCCCTCAAATCGTGCGATGACCGATTGCAGGCACCGCATTGCCTGATTCTCGACCCCCGCGTTCATGTCGATAAAGCAGACTTTCACGGGGGGAGGCGCGGCGGGCATGACCCTTAACTCCGTATCACGGGACCCCTGCCGGTACGAAGTGGCCGTTAAAGTATTTTGGGGAAGAGGTGAGAAATTCTTCGGATTTCGGGCGGCTAGCCCACGGTTCTTGCATGAAATGCGGTGAAAGCTCGACACCACCCCAAGACGCTGTTTCAAGGGGGTGTCCATGGCCGCCGAATCGTCGTCGTCTCCCCCGCCCGTTGAAAGTATCAGTCCACCGCCGGGACTGCCGAATGTTGGGCCCCTTGCGAGCCGCATGGAGACCAATGCGGACTTCACGGGGCGCGGCATCACGATCGCGTTTATCGATTCGGGCTTCTACGCGCACCCGGACCTCACCGAACCGCGGAACCGCATCCTCGTTCACTACGATGTTCGCGCCGGAGTGACGACGATTCGCGCGTGCCCGCCCCCCGACGTCAGTTCGTGGCACGGCATGATGACGAGCGTCGTGTGCGCGGGCAATGGCCACCTTTCGAAGGGCCGATACGAGGGTTTGGCACCGGACGCCGAGGTGGTTCTTCTCAAGGCAGGAACCGTCGGGCGCATTGCCCATCACGACATTCGTCGCGGCATCGATTGGGCGATCAAGCACCGCGAAGAATACGCGATTCGCGTGCTGAATATTTCGTGCGGCGGCGATTACGAGGCCACGTACGTCGACGACCCCATTTGCCGCGCCGTCGAAGAAGCCACGCGTGTGGGCATCGTGGTTGTGGCCGCCGTGGGCAACGCCGGGTGGAATACGAGCCATCGCGTGCTGCCTCCCGCAAGCTCCCCCGCCGCCATCACCGTGGGCGGAATCGACGACGCGAAAGACGCCATGATCGGGCGCGTGGGCATGTACCACTCGAGTTTCGGGCCCACCATCGATGGCCTTCAGAAGCCAGAAATCACAGCGCAAGCGAACTGGGTTGTGGCACCGATCCTTCCGCAAACGCCCACCTCGGCGCAGGCGCAACTTCTCGACGGCCTCGTGCGCTGCGCAACCGACGAAGAGGCCAAGGCGTTGCTTCTCGCGAACGCGGGCGTCGATGCGGATCTCGATGCGGTCGTGAACCGCGAAAGTTACTTTCTCAAGAACCTCCTCGACATCAAAAGGCGCGATCAAAAAATCGTTTCGGGTCACTACAAATACGTCGACGGCACCTCGTTTGCGGCACCGATCGTCAGTGCCGTGGTCGCGCAGATGCTCGAAGCGAATCCGCAACTCGCGCCGTACCAAGTGAAGAAGATTTTGATCGACACCGCAACGAGGTTGCCAAACGTGCCCGTGGACCGCCAAGGTTGGGGCGTTATCAACCCGGCAAACGCTGTAAAAAAAGCTCAAAAGTGCCGATTGTGACAGGGCGCGCAATCTCGCTGGCATGCGGACGCTCGGACTCGCTCGGAATAGCCTGAAGGGCGCCTATTGCAGTGAGCGCGCACTCTTCCGCGCATGCTGCGTGTAGCCTCCGCATCGGTGAAGTTACGGGCTCGCCGTCATCAATCGTGTCGTGTTAGGCACGCGGTATGCGTTCCGTCGTCGCGCCGATTTTCGTTGGCTTCCTCCTCGCCGTTGGTTCCTCGGGCTGCCAGTCCAAAGACGAGATGAAGTACAAGCCTTCACCCGTTTCCACGGCCGCGAAGCCGGTGCTTCCCGCCGTTCCCACCATCGCCACCAATTTCAAAGAGGGCGAAGCCTTCACGGTCTACGGGGCAACGCACCATCTCAAGAGCCGCATCCACAGCAAAGATGTGACCAGCAAAGAGATCACAATCGTTGGCACCATCGTTTCTGAGAACATCTCGTCGGCAGACACTTGCGCGTGGCACAAGACCGGCAAGGCCGACCCGGAAGACTGCAAGACCGACATCCCGACCTTCGCCATCGCCGACGATGCCGCCGCCGATCCGGGAGGCACCAAGCCGCGCATTCGCGTGATCGGCTGGGCTTCGAACTTTGCGAACGTCTTCGAGGCTTTCAACGCGTACCGAGGCAAAAAAGAAGCGCCGAAAGAACCCGTGGCCGACGAGCTGAACGGCAAGCAAATTCCCTTTCCGCTGCCTGCGGTCGGCGCGCGCGTTAAGGTCACCGGTACCTACGATTTTGGCTCCTCGGGCAAGGTTTCAGACCCGGTGAACGGCGTCATGACCTACGCGAAACTTGAACTGCTCACGCCGGCGCCCGCCGAAGTGGAGGCACCACAGGCCCCGCCAGCCGCGTCACCAAGTAAGTCAGTAGGCAAGCCCGCGGGCAAGAAGAAGTAGGGTTCTCGCGGCGTCGAACAGGGTGCTCCCTTCACGTAAATTGCCTGCGGAGTGCACGTAGATTGCATGCAGAGCGCACGTAACCTTATGGGACGAGCGAGCTGGCGCGAAGGGCTCGGTACCCGTCCAAAAAGCGTTGGCGGTCCGTCGCGCTGCCATCGGATATTTCAAAACCAAAGCCCATGGGTACGGTGGCTTGGTCGTTCGGGCCATAGGGCCTGCGCCACTGCACGACGCCCTCAAGGCGCACGCGGCGGTCGGAGCGCGGCGGCTGAAGCTCGAGCCACACGGTCTCTTTGGCCGGGGGCGCAAGAAGCGTGCGCACGTACATCCCCGTTTCGCTCACGTTGTACGTGATGCCCACTTCATCTTCGGCGCGCCCCGCGAGGCGAAAATGCACCGTCGAACCGAAGAGGAGCCGCGCGCTTCCCCGGCCCTCGGTGCCCCCACCGCGGGCCAGTTCGTTGGCGACGAAAAGGACGTTCTCCGGCGGTGCGAAGGCGTCTGCGAGGGCGACGTAGGGCAGCCCCTCGATGAGTGGTGCCAGCTGGGGCACGCGCTTTGGCTCCACGACCAGAACCCATTGAGAGGGCAGCCCGGCGAGACGCGCCCGCTTGATCTTCGCGAGCGCCGCCGCCGGGTCATCGGTGCCATCGAGAACCGCGAGCTTGGCGTTGTTTTTTTGCGCCGACTCCACGGCCTCTGCGGCGTCGCCGGCAAACTCGATGGCGTAACCCGCCGTATGCAAAGTGCGCCCGAGAACGATGCGCCGCCGCGGGTCGTCGCTGGCTACAACGGCCACGCCGCGCTGCCGCATCGAGAGAGAAGCGGTAGATGCATTCTGCAAGCTTCGAATGCGCGGGATCAACCGATGCAGGTGAGATTTCGGAACAACCTCGTCACCGCCGTAACCATAATTCGTGGAAAAAGACAGCTCATCAGCCGATGAAGCGAGCCCGATCAGCGGCGTTGACGCATGTTCGGGCTTGCGGCGAAGGGTGAGGGCGGAGTCCTCTGCGCCGTCGTCGTCGCCGTCGACCAAGGCGATGCAAGGCTCGCCGGCCTCGAGGTAGGCGAGCGCCGCAGCACCTGAAAGAAGAGGGAGCGCCAGATGGGGCAGTGCCTCGCGTACGGCAATGGAGACGCTGTCAAGAAGCGCGCGATTCGCACGTCCGATCAGAACAACGGGCCGCTGGTTTTCTGAACTCATGGTGCCCGAAGGAGACCGTGTTTTTGCCGGCAGCACAAGACGCAGAACGGCCTCGTGCGCGGCCCTCAGGTGTCGTCGAAAGCCCGCAGTGCCCCGAGCGCGGCCGCACCCATGGTCTCCGTTCGGAGCACCGACGAACCAAGGCGAACCGGGAGCCATGCATGCGCTTCGGCCCCTGCAATTTCAGCGGTTGTAAAGCCGCCTTCCGGGCCGATGGCGAGGGCGAGGGCCGTCCCCTGGGCAGCCGACGCGAGGGCTTCAAAAAACGGAAGAGGTGCCAGCGGATGAAGGATAAGACGCAGCGGCTCCGGTGCCTGCGCGAACACATCGAGGAGCGGCAGGGGGCCTGTGACGTTGGCCACGCGGGGAGTCAGGGCTTGGCGCGCGGTGTCCGCCGCGATTCGCTCCAGGCGAGCACGGAGTTTAGCACCCGCCGCGGCATCGAGTTTTCGGACCGAGCGCGCCGCATCGGCCACGACAAATTCTTTGACTCCAAGCTCGCAGGCGTCGCGAAGAACGTCGTCGATCTTGTCGCCCTTTCCGAGGCACTGAATGAGGCGCACGTCGCGAAGGTCATCGTTCGCGACCACGACCTCGGTCACCTCGATGTGCAGCGCGTCGGCCTCAAACCCAGTAAAATTCCCCCTTCCAGCGGTGCCGTGGCCGTCGAAGAGCTCGACCAACTGACCCACACGCGCGCGATGAACCACCGCCGCGTAGGCGAAGGCGCTGCCCCGAAGAGTGACCGGCCCGAGAGCGATCGGGGAATGAAAAACACGCAGCCGCCGGGCCATCAGATGGTCACGTGATCGGGGCCACGCCCGGCAACGGGGGTGCGCGAAAGACGAGAGCTATCCACTCGCCGCGTTGGCGTTCGTCGATGAACGTTGCGCGGGCATAGGCCTCCATCACGCTCTTACGTTGAAACGCGAGGAGGCCCGAGAGGAACACAAGACCGGCGGGTTCAACGCGCTGAAGAATTTGTTCGGCGAAGGGAACCAGCACCGAGGCCTCGATGTTTGCGAAGACGAGCGGCGCCTTCTCGCCCCCATCGGCGACGCCTGCAGCGCGCGTTGTGATGCGGGCCTCAAAGCCATTTCGTGCGGCATTTTCCAGAACAACCGGAAGGACATCCGCATCAAGATCCTCGGTTACCGCGGACGATGCGCCGAGCGCCAATGCCACGAAAGAGAGAATTCCGCTGCCGCACCCGAGGTCAAGAACGCGCCGGCCCCGCACCTCGTCGCGGTGCGCTCCGATCAGTTCCGACACCATGCTCGTCGATTCGTGAAGACCCGTTCCGAACGCGCGCCCGGGCTCCAGTTCCAAAACATGTTCCGGCGGATCGGTCGTCCACGCCTCCCACGGTGGGCGCACACCCACGCCTTCGCAGAGAAGAAACGGATGGTAGTGCTTTTTCCATTCGTCGCGCCACGCGTCGCCGACGACGTATTCGATGCGTGGGTTCCACGCTTCGTCGAGCTCGCCGAGGGCCTCTCCCGCGAGCGTTTCATCAGCGAAAGATGCGACGATCGTCGTGCAGCCGTTGAGACCCTTGACGAGCGTCGTCTCGTCGCGCTCCTCGATGCCTTGCGCGCCGAGATCCCACAAAAGGGAGCAGACTCCGTCGGCGAGGTCGGCGGGGACGTCCACGTGCACATACGGGTAGCGGGCTTCGCTCACGAAAAACCCAAAGGGGATGACGGGGGGATCATATCGACGTCGAGGTCTTCATCGAAAAATGCCACAAGCTCCTCGCGCCGCGCCCGCGCATCGGCGCGCCCCATTTCGATGAGACGGCGCGCGAACACGCCATCGAAAAGGATGTAAGATGCAAGGTCCGCTTCTTGCGAAAATCCGAGGTCGAAAAACGAGTAAAGGCGGCGCGACAGAAACTGGTCGTCGCGGTACTGACCCCTGCGAATATGCTCACCAGCGAGACTTCCGATGTCTTCGGAAGGCCGAATCGCCAGGGCCTTTACCGCTCGGTAAGCAGCGCCTCCGCGGGCGCGGGCAGCGGCATTCATGACGCTCGAAAAGCTTGAACCAAAGGCGTGCTCGCCGTCTTCGATGACGTTGTTGAGGCGCGCGAGAAGTTCGATGTCGGCGTCGAAGTGGTCGAGAAGAAAGGCGTTGAGAACCTTGCCGAGGAGGAACTGCGCGCTCGGGGCCGAGGTCGATCGCACGGCGCTTTCGCTCTTGGTTGTTCCGCGAACTTCGCGCGAACTGCCGATGGCGAGCACGTGGGTGGCACCAAGACGAAGCGCCGGAGCGATGGGCGTATTTTGCCGCAGGCCACCATCGATGAAGAGCTCGCCGTCGATCCGCACAGGCGGAAATATGAGGGGAATCGCTGCACTTGCGAGGGCGTGATCCGCCGTCATGGTGGCGCTTCGAAAGAGCGTGCGTGGCGGCGCAAGACGGGGAATTTCCCAGTCGGGGCTCGTTTGCACAAACAGGTGCGTGCGCCCCGTATGCACCTCGTTCGCCGAGATCGAAAGGGCTCGAAGATCGTGGCGCTCAAGGCAACGCGAGATCGCCCGCCAGGTGATTTCTGTTTCCACGATGTGCTGCATCGGTCGCGAATCGAAGAGGCCAATACCGTTTTGGCCGCCGCCAAAAAGAAGCTTGGGCAGACTCGCAATATGGGCGGGGCCGAAGCCCAATACCTGCGTCGTGTGCAGGTCAAGCCAGAGCTCCACAAGGCGACGCATGCCGAGCACGGGATCGCTCATATGGGCTGCGAGAAAACACGCGTTGATCGCGCCCACGCTCGTACCCGTGAGGACGTGAATGCGGGGTGGCTTGCCCTTGAGCCTGGTAATCTCCTCGAAGATCCAAGAAAGAACGCCGACTTCGTACGCGCCGCGGGCGCCGCCACCCGAGAGCACGATAGCCACGCGGCGACGAAGCGGCGGGGGCAGATCGGTTCGACTCACCATGCGCCATTGCCTTAGCAGGAGAAAAAATAAAGGTCTCCTGAAGCGCCTTGGAGCGAGCTCGGGCGTGCGGGTTCAGAGGTGGTTGCCTCGAAGACTCAGAGACGGTGCCACTTGGTAAGATGCGAGCAAATCGGCGCTGCGAAGCAAACTCTGAACCACATCGCGGCGCAAAAAAAGCGCGCGCAGATGCGGTGACCGAATTTGATCGGCGACCTTTCGTGCATACGCCAAGCTCCGTTGCAGCGTGGCCAGCGCCTGGGGCGAACGGAGCTCGGTCAGGACAAGTGTGCATATTGCACGGATCGCGAGGCCGTACTCGCAGCCTTGTACCGTCTCGACGGGGCCAAGGGTCATGGTGACCAAGTGGTAGGCCTCGTGGGGACTTCCGAGGCGCAGGGCCGCCTCCGCTTGCAGCGCAATGGCGAATAGTTGAAACGACAAAAGCGACTGCGATTGGGCGAAGCGGGCGGCTTCACTGGCCGTCTGTTTGGCGCGTAGGAACTCCTTGTTGCGAAGGGAAACATACGCCCGCGCGAGGAGCGCGTGCACCAAGTCGTAGGCGTTGGGCTTGACGGCGATGAAGGCCTCGGTGCCCGCCAAGTAGGCTTCACCCTCGATGAGATCGCCGCTGTCGACGTGCACCAGCGCCGAGACAATTCGCGTTTCGCCGTAGGAGTCGTAGTCGAGAAAGCGCTCGTGGTATTGCTCTGCGCGGCGCAGGTACACCAAGGCTTTTGCTGAATCGCCGAGGGCTGCGTAGCAAGCGCCGATGGTGCTCAGGCCGACGGCAACGTGAAGTTTGCTGTCGATTCGCCGCAGTTTTTCCAGGGCCTCCACCGCGAGGGCCATGGCGTCTTCGTATCGGTCTTGAACATACAGCGCATAGCCTAGACTGATAAGTGACCTACACTCAAGGCGTACAGCTCCTACGCGCCGGAATACCGCAATTGCATCCGCGTATGTTCGCTGCGCATCTTCGACGCGGCCGACGCGGCGAAGAAGCACACCCTGAAGTCTGCTGATGGCGGCGCGGAGACGCACGGGCGGTCGGCCCTGGCGGTCGAGGCTGTCGCAGACCGCGAGCGCCTCGTCGCAGTCTTGGAGCGCGCGATGGGCCTCACCGAGTTCGCGGCGGCATTCGATCAACAGGGCCAGCGCCTCGACGAGGCGATCTTCAAGGCCCATGCGCCGTGCCAAGGAGACCACGCGCTCGGCCAAGAGCAGCGCGTCTGCGAGGTTGCCCTGGTCTTGCTGGAACCGCCCCATGCGAAGGAGCGCGACGACCACGAGAGCGCCCTTTCGTGACCGCGCTGCGATCAATCGAAGCGTGCGCAAATGCCTTTCGCGGTCGACCACGCGGCCCTGCACGCGCGCGTTGGCTTCGAAGGCTTCGTGGGCGAAAATGCGGCGATCGTCGTCGTTGCGGGTGAGTCGAAGAACATGATGGGCAACTTCTTCCGCCGTCAGGCTGTCATCGACCGCGCGGGCCGCGCTAAGCGCCTCAAGGTAGGCGTCCACCGCGCGATTGGGGGCATCGGCCGATTCGAAATGACGAGCGACGGTGACCGCCTGCACGCCTCGGTAATTCGACAGGAGGGATCGGTACTCACCGATTTGCGAATGGCGCCGCACGCGTTCGGAGGCGGGCATGGTGGCATTGGCCACGTCGCGCAAAAGTGGATGACGAAAGTCGAGATCATCTCCCTTCACGTCGATCATTCCGCGCGCCGAAAGTCTTGCTACGGAGTCGTCGGCAAACCCTCCTTGCAGGAGTTCGAGTTCGCCGATGAGGATCGAACCTCCCGAGACCGCGAGCCAATCGACGACGCTGCGTTCGTCGGGCGGCAACTCCGTAAGACGAAGACTGAGAGCCTGTTCAAGCGTAGACGGAAGGTCGTCTCCGTCGCGCTCATGATGCCGCAGAAGGCTCGCGCCGCGATGATCGCCCGCCGCTTCGTCGACCATCTCGAGAGCACCGCGTTCGGCGAGGGCGTCGATGAGTTCGAGAAGAAAAAAAGGATTGCCGCCCGCGCGGTCGATGAGGTCTCCGCAAGCTTCTTCGACCTCGCCATCGACGCCAAAGTGACTCGTCACGATGCGCGCTTGATCGCTGCGCCCAAGGGGACGCAGGGCGATGGCGGGAAAGGCCTCCAGCACATGGCGCACCCGGGCATCGGGACGGCCCACGAGCAGAACCAAGATGCGCGCATGTTCGCCTCTTCGCAGCAAATCGCCTAGTAAATCCATACTTCGGTCGTCAACCCAGTGGGCGCCATCGATGACCGCAACGACGGTTCTACGGTGGGACAATGCGGCGAGCAGTCGACGCGTACCGAGAACAAGTTGATGCCTTCGCGCGGCCGGATCGTCGTCGAGCAGCGCACGCGGAGAGGGAAACGCGAGGTCCGCCAGAACGACCGGAATATCGGCCGCTTGGGGCCCGAAGATGACGCGCAGTTGCTCCGTGGCATCGGCCTTTGAACCCGACGAATCGAGTCCAAGAATCTGCCGAATGAGCTCGCCGATGGTGCCGTACGGGATGTCGCGCTTGCCCGGAGTTACCTCGACGTAAAGGGTGCGTGCCTCGGGATGCTGCGCGAGAAATGAGCGCACAAGTTCACTCTTGCCGATGCCCATCTCGCCGACGATGGAGCGGCACGTGACCATGCCCGGCGCGTTCGCCGTCCCCGTGGCCTCAAAGAGTGCGGCGCGAAGTTCGTTCAGTTCGACGTCGCGACCAAACAGTGCCGCCTGCGAGAGGAGCACCTCGCGATCGCGTTCGCCGCGCGTGAGGGCGCGCACGAGCGAATAGGTGCGCATCGACTCGGGGAGCGAGGGATCGTGGAGCTGCAACAGATTGATTGCGCGCGCGTCTTCCCAGATGAATTCGCGCTTCACGAGGCGGTACACGCCGCCTGCGACGAGGGTGCGACCAACCTCCGCGCGCTGGGAAAAAAGCTCAATAAACGCTTGCGACGGCTCCCGGAGCGACACCTTGTCGAGGCAGTCGTCGCGGTCACGGTAGCCCGCTGCTTCACCGCGAACGATCGAGATTGCACCGCCCCAATCGGCAGCCTCGTCGCGGCAAAATTCGCGAAGCCGTTCGTGCGTATCGGCGGCGCAGCGGCACGCGTGCCTCGGGGCGTCGCCCTGCTCAAGTTCGAGTCCCGCGATGGCCGTTGCCCGCAGTCCGGCCCACGTCCACCGGAGGCGGTGGCGCAGCGCGACGTCGTCGAGGGCCTTCTTGACCTGACCGAGGGACGCGGCATTTTGATCCACGGGCGTCGCGGAGGAATCGCCGCGATGCACGAGGGTGATCGACAGAATCGCGACCCGGCGCACCTCTTTGACGCGCGGTTCATCGGCGAGAGCCGCAGGGGCTTCGGCGCTCGTTTTATTGCGGTCGCCGAGCCCGTGACCCGGGCCCTGGGGATAAAGGCTCGTCGAGTTTGCGGCGGCCGGGGCATCGCGTCCCAAGAGCTGCGTGATCAGATCTTCAAGAGCGAGAGAGTCAGGAAATTGCCCATCGGCGGCCAAGGCATCGCGAATGGCCTGCGCCAATTGCCGCCCGCTTTCGAACCGATCTTCGCGCTCCGGCGCGAGGGCCCGCATGACGATCGCCTCGATGGCCGGCGGGACGTTGTTCGCCACCGTGGACGGCCGCTCCACGATGCCGCTTCGAACGATGTCGAGGAGGGCTTCTCCTCCGAGCCCGGCGTGCATCGGCTGCATCGCGAGGGCCTCCCAGAGCACAGCGCCGAGGGCGTAAATGTCCGTACGCCGGTCGACCTTTTCGCCCCGCGCCTGCTCCGGAGACATGTACGCAAACTTGCCCTTGAGGACCCCCGTTTCTTCTTTGAAGGGCCGCGCGCTCGCAATGCCGAAGTCGGCGATCTTCGCCGATCCGTCAAACGACAAAAGAATATTTTGCGGCGACACATCGCGATGAACGATGTCCAGGGGCTGGTTGGCCTCGTCGCGTTTTTCGTGTGCATAATGCAAGCCCTTCGCGACCTCGGCGATGATCCACGCGGAGAGCCAAGGCCCGAGCGAGAGCCCGGACGAACGAGCCGCACCAAGCAATTTTCCTAGATCTGGGCCCTCCACGTGCTCCATCGTGAGAAGGAGCACTCCGCCCGGTTCTTCAAACAGTTCGTAGACGTGAACGATGTTCGGATGATTAAGCCGCGTCGCGAGCAGGGCCTCTTCGATGAACATCGATCGCAGACGCCGCGACTCGCCGTGAACCGCCAAAATCCGTTTCACGACAACGAGTTTGCGTGTGCCCTCGGCCCCCGGTTTGCTCGCAAGAAACACCTCCGCCATACCGCCAGAGCCGAGGCGCCGCACGATGTCGAAGTGCCCGAGGCGGGCGGGGATGGGTTCCTGGCTATCGGCTCGCGGCATCGGTCATCCGCGAGAGAGGGTACCATGGCGGATTGGCGGTGGTGCCGGGGGAATTGGAGACGGGACCGCGAATACCTGCGCCGAAGGTGTCAAACTGCGCGATACTTTAGCTTCGAGGGTCAGCATGTCGGAAGTCCAAACAATCGCAGATGCCACGCCTTCCGCAACGGGAGTGTTGGCGCGCACGCCCCTGGCCCATCTCTACATTTACCTCTCGGAACGTCGCCTCACGGGAACCCTCGTTTTGCGGCCCGCCGATGGCCCCGAGGCAAGTCTCTACATCCGAGAAGGTCACGCCCTTCGCATTCACACGACGGAGCCTGCGCACTACCTGGGCCGCGTCCTCACAGACCTCGGGTACATCAACGAACACCAGTTGCGCATCTCGCTCGATCGCCTGAAGGCGGAGCGAAAACAACATGGTCAAATTCTGATCGAGTCGGGTTTTATCAGTGCTGCGCAGCTCGCCGACGGCCTTCTGCAGCAGGCTAACCGCAAGTTGCGCGCCATCTTTCGCCTCGCGCCGGCCACCACGTACGCGTATTATGCCGCCGCCGATTTCGTCGGTGCCGCGTCCACCGATTCACCGATCGCGATCGATTTGTTGCCGGTGACGTGGCGCGCGATCAACGAGTACCCAAACTGGGACACCGTTCACGCAACGATTCAGCGCGTCGGCGGCGGAAAGATGCACCTTGCACACAACGCCGACCTTGCTCGCTGCGAATTTCTCCACGACGAATCCGCGGCGGCCCTCGCGCTGAAGACTTCGCGCAGCATCGATGAGCTCGCGGGGCTTGGGTTGCTCGATGCGCGCACCTGCGATTTGCTCGTGTATTTCCTGATGATTACCAAGCAAGTGGAAGTTTTTGGTTCCACGGTGGGCGACCAAGACGCCTCGTCGCTGCGTTTTTCCAGGAACTCGTCTATTCCGTCGGGCCCTCCCAGTACTCCGGGTTCCACTGGTTCCAACAGCGCCCCGAGCGGGGCTCACGCGACGGCGCCGGTTTCCGGGTCGCGGCCCTCGAGTCTGGATCTCCTTGTTCCTCCTTCGGGGCCAGCGTCCACGCCCTCGGGTGTGACGCTTTCTGCGTCCCTCGACGAGCGCCGCATCGAGGTCGCGCGAATTCACGACAACCTGGAAAACCTCGACTATTTCGCCTTGATGGGCCTGCCGCGCACGGCGGTCTCCGCCGACGTATCCAAGGCATTTGTCGGCCTCGCCAAGCGCTGGCATCCCGACAGGCTCTCCGCCGAGTTCGCGGAACTGCGCGGCGCCTACGCAACCGTATTTGCGCGCATCAGCGAGGCGCATGGCACCCTCAGCAACGACGAGCAACGGGCGGCGTATCTTGCGCGCGATCCGAAGGGCTCGTCGGCGTCCGTCGATGCCGCGGTTGCAAGCTCCTTGACGGCCGCCGCGGCCCACCAAAAGGCAGAGTTTTTCCTGGCGCGCGGAGATTTGTCGGAGGCCGAGACGCTGGCCCGCCGGGCCCTCGAACTTGATCCGCAAGCGCCCGAAATCCAATCGCTTGTGGCCTGGATCGATGGCTCGCGGGCTGGGGCCTCGGAGCGCGCGGTAGAAGAGGCGATCGCGAGGCTCTCGCTCGCCCTTGAAGCGTCTGAAACCCTCGAAAAGGCGCTCTGTTGGCGCGGTGCGCTCTTCAAAAAACTCGGGCGCTTGGCCGACGGAATTGCAGATTACAAGCGGGCTTTCGATCTCAACCCGAACAACATCGATGCGGCGCGCGAAGTGCGTTTGTACCACATGCGGCAAAGCAAAGACGACCCCTCGGGAGGGGCCGTGCCGTCGTCGAACGCGTCGACCAATCTGCTGCGTCGCTTGATGAAAAAGTAGCTTTCGCGGCGCGTAGCTTTCGCGGCGCGCAACGCCCCACGACCAAGAAGGCCTTAGCCCTTCTTTTTGAGCTTTTTTGCTGCGTTTCGCACGGTCTTTGAGGCCTTCGGGCTTACAGCCGCTTTTTTCGGTTTGCGCTTGCGGGCTTCGTCGGGCGTGGCCGCCGGCGCAGGCTTGCCTTTGCCGTGTACGCTGAGGCGAGGCCGGCCCGTGGCGAAGGTTTCGATGGCCCGGGCACCTTTGTTGGCACCCTTGGCGTCGACCTTCGCGGCGGCGCGCTCCTTGGTGCGTTTGGCGGCCCGCGTTCGGTACGCATCAAGGGCGTTGTCGTCGTTGCCGTGGGCCCGGGTGATCGTTCCGAGGCGCGTTCCGAGGAGCTGGCGGCGGACGAGGGAGATGTCGTCGAGGCGCACCGCGACGCGGTCGCCAATGGTGATGCGATCGCCGCTGCGCAGGCCCACGATCGCGAGGCCCTCGTCGTCGCAGGCGTACGAGTCGGAGCCGAGGGAGTCGATGCGAAGAAGGATGTCGACGAAGGGGGCGTCGAGGGTGACGTAAGCGCCCGTAGCCGTGCACGAAGACACGGTGCCTTCGAAGCGTTCGCCGACCCGGTCGCGCATGATCCAACAGCGGTACACATCGACGGTCCCGCGTTCCACTTCCATGGCCGCGCGTTCCATCGTGGAGGCCTGCGAGGCGGCGACGCCGAGCTTCGACGGATCGAGGGCGGTGCGCGCTGTGCCCGCGATAATTGCTGCAACTGCGCGATGCGCGCAGAGGTCGGGGTAGCGGCGAATGGGGCTTGTAAAGTGCAGGTATGCCGGTGCGGCAAGACCAAAGTGCCCGAGGTTTGTTGTGTCGTAGATGGCCTGCTTCATCGACCGCAGAAGCAGCATCGACAGGACGGCCCCGAAGGGTTCGGCGGCGTACCGACGAAGGAGCTCCGACACCTTCTTGGGATCGTGCGCGTCTTCCTCCGCGAAGGCGATGCCCATCGTCTCGCAAAAGTGCGTGAACCGTTCGAGTTTCTTCGGATCGGGGCTGCCGTGATTTCGAAAAATCGCTGGAAGCTCCCGGCTCAAAAGCTCCTTGGCTACGCACTCATTCGCGAGGAGCATGAGCTCTTCGACGAGCTGGTACGCCTTGCGCATGCCGTCTGACGAAGCGCGGCGGACGATGTCGGTGGGCTCGCGGGAGACGGCATCGAAGACCACCTTCGGCTCCGGCAGCTCGAAATCAAGAGCGCCCCGATCCATGCGCTTTGCACGCAGTTTGCGGGTCAGTTCGTAGGCCACCTCGAGGTTCGGCAAAAACTCTTTTGCGTCGCCGAGGTCGTCGCCGTTTGAAGGTTCGAGACCCAAAGCCCGCGCCGCTTGGCCATAGGTGAGCAAGGCCCGACCCGTCATAATCGCTGAAAAAAGACGGACGGACTCGATCGTGCCGTTCGCGTCGAGGTCGACCTCAACCCCCTGGCAAAGGCGCTGCTTGCGCGGCAACAGCGAGCAGAGATTCGACGACAGCACCCGCGGCAGCATGGGAATCGCGCGCGTCGGCAAATACACGGTGCAGCCCCGCTGCGAAGCGTCGCGATCGATGGCCGTGCCGGGGCGCACAAACGCGCTGACGTCGGCGATGGCCACGAAAACTTTGTAACCACCGGCGCCGCGGCGCTCCACGTGGACCGCGTCGTCGTGGTCGCGGGCGTCGTCGGGATCGATGGCGAGGAACGGGACGTGTTCGAGGTTTTCGCGCCCTTCGAGGAGCGCCGGAGGAACCTCGTCGCCGAAGCTTTCGGCTTCCGCGAGAACGTCGTCGGGCTGCAGTTCTTCGATGCCCGCGACGAGCAGAAGCTTGCGCGATTCGCCCTCCAACGTGCCGGGACGGCCGAGGGTGGCAATGAGTTCGCCCTCAGGATTTTCGCCCGGAAGCTCAGGCCAGCGCGTGATCGCCACGACCACGAGATCGCCGTCTTCGCCTGAGTTTCCCTTGGCCGCCGACGACTCCGCATCGATCGCGCGCGTGAGCACGATGGGGCCACGAACGCGGTTGTCGTCGGGCTCCACAAAGCGCGAACCGCGGCGTGAACGCAGGATTCCAGCGACCCTCGTGCGCGCGCGACCGAGCACCTCGAGGACCGCGCCCTCGAGCCCTTTTTCGGTCTGTCGGCGAATTGCGACCTTCACCCGGTCTCCGTGCATGGCCCCGCTCAAAGACTCAGGAGGCAGGAAAATCCCTGTGCCCTGCGGGTCGTTGACGAAACCGAACCCCCGCGGATTCATGTTGAGAACCGCCTCGAGGGTTTCTTCGCGAAGGCGTTCGCGGCGCAGCTTGATTCGTTGCCCTGGCCGCCGTGAAACGAGGCCCTCGGACACGAGCTTCTCAACGACGCCATCGAGTTCATCGATGTCGTACGATGGAACCCCAAGCTTCGCGGCTAGTTCGCGTATGTTCCACGCGCGGTCTTCGCTTTCGAGAGCAGCGGTAATGGCTTCGCGAGACGCGGCTGCCGCAAGCTTCGGGGCCTTGACCGCCGGCGCTTGACTCGGTGCCGGCGTCGATAGACGGTAGCCCGGCGCGGGCGCAGCGAGATCACTGTGGTTTTCCAGCCTCTTCGTAAGCGCGGCGGGCCTCGCGAGCCTGGCAGGCGTGGTGGGCTTGGCGGGCTTGGCGGGCTTCTTCAGGCGGTCGTTCTTCATGTGCGTTGGGCGTGTAGGCCCTGGCTGCCGGTGCTAGCCGAAGGGCCTGGAAAGAACGAGGAAACAGGTGGACCGAACGCTCTTCTCTCTGGCCGTGCGCCCGTGGTTTTTTGCGGGCCCCGTCATGGCCGTCGCGCGTGTCGCGTTGGTCGCGTTGGTCGCGGTCTTCGCAGCCGTCGCGGCGACAGGGTGTCGTCCCGCGCGAGACACGCGGCCTCTCCTTCGTTGCGAAGACACGTGCGCGCGTCATGCCGCCGCGTGCAGCGCGGAGCAGTGCGCGCGCGGGTGCCGGCTCGCGGTGGACCGCGAAGTCGAGGGCGCAGGAGCCGCGGTCTTCGCGTGCGTGGCCGCTTCGCGTTCGTGCGAGGAGCCAATATTTGCCCGGTGCGCCGTGCGCCAAGGCGTTCACGCCGATGGTGGACCGGGAGTGCCGAAGTCCTTCCCGGATGATGATTGACCAGGCAAATCGCAGCGTTTTAGAACCCGCGCGCGGCAACATACGCGCGCGCAGAAAGCCCTTGGATCATGAAAGCACTTCGCCTGACCGACGACCGCAAACGCGCCGTCGACATTCTCGGAACCCCGCGCCGCATTGTGTCTCTTCTCCCGAGCGAGACCGACAACCTGCGCGCCCTCGGGTGCCTCGATCGCTGCGTCGGCCGCACCGATTATTGCCTCGCCGTGGCACCGGAGGTTGCGTCGATACCCAGCGTCGGAGGTACGAAAAGCATCGACGTGGAGGCGATTGTCGCCCTCGCACCCGATCTCATTCTGGCGAACCAAGAAGAGAACAGCCGCAAGGGCATTGAAGCCCTGTGTCAGCGCGGATTCACGGTATTTATCTCGTTTCCGTGCACCGTCGCCGCCGCGATTGCGCACCTCGCGAGGCTCGCGCGCATGCTTCGCGTGGAAGGCGAACCGGCCGTTCGTGAGCTCATCGCCCAGGGGTATGGCCTTGTAAAAAGCGTGCAGACTGCACCCAATCTCGTGCGGGCCTTTGTTCCCATTTGGGCGAACCCGCTGATGACCGCCGACGCGGGCACGTACCTGTCTTCGGCTCTCGCCGCGGCGGGCGCGATCAATGTTTTCCACGACCGCGCGCGCCTTTATCCGTTGGCTGCAGACCTCGGCCGAGCGGCGGCACTTCCGGCCGAATCGGTGGTCGAACACGATACGCGTTACCCGCGAATTTCCATGGAAGAAGTCATTTCGCGGGACCCAGAGCTGATGCTCTTTCCCGACGAACCGCACGCGTTCACCGAGGCCGACCTCGCGCCCTTTCGCGCGATGGATGTGGCGGCCGCGCGCGGGGGTCACATGCACTTCATTGAGGGTAAAGATCTTCTTTGGCCCGGCGCGAGGACCATCGACGGCATCGAGCGACTGCGGACCATCGTTCGAAGCGTTCGCGGGGTGCGGAACTGAAGCCCCGGAAGGCGGGCGCTACGGGTCTTCGCTGCCCCGATCCGGAACGGGCAGCGACAGCATCTTGCGGAGCTGCTCGTCGAGGACAAGACCCGTGTCCGCGCCGATGGAGTTGGTTTCCCCATAGGGCGCGTCTTTGTACGCATACGTGTAGGGTACAAGTTCATCCCACTGCGTCTTGGGGATGATGTAACCGATGGCATCGTTGGACAGCCCGACGAGGAATTGCGTTCCGCCTTGGGGCAAAAGTTGGCGCCAGGGCTCCGTGAGTTTTCGCGCTTTGGGGTAGTCGCTGCCGGAGGGCACACTCACGCCTCCGTTGGCAATTTCCGGGTAAAGCTCTCCGGGGACCATGAGAAAAGTGGCCGCCCCAAGCTCCAAGAGATGAAGCTCCGTCGTGATGTACGGCACGCCGAAATGCCGAGCGAACGTGCGGCGAATGATCTTCAGCTGCTGCGCCGCGATGATCAGTTTCTGGTTCGTGGCAGGCAATTCAAAACTCCGCGACCGACGATGCCAGCCCGCTTGCCCGGCCCACGCCATCGTCGATGTGTTGGATGCGGAAATGACCGACGCTGCGACGCCGTAGCCGATCGCACGAGCCTTCTCAAAACTGGGTGTCGTGTATTCTACACGCGTGAACGGATCGGTGATTGTGAGACTCCCGCGTGGGCAGAGAAGGCCGCCGATGGCTCCGCTGACGAAGACGGTGATTCCGCCAAGGCCATTCATCTTTTTTTCGCCGTCGTAAACGATCGCGTCGTCGATTCCGCGGCGCACGTACCCCGGGTAGTCGGCGGTGATGGCGAGGTTGTCACCCCACAGGGCCTCGGGATGGTTTGACCAGTTGACGATGCGCCCGAGAGCGGCCTTGGAGCCTGCGTCGCGAAACTCGAGAACGTGCACATCTGGGTCTTTTACCTGGGGTTCGCGCGTGTCTTGCACGTAGCCGTCGAGGTCTCCTTGGGGCACGGTGAGGGCGCGCATTTCGGCCGGCGTGAGCTTTCGGACAGCCTCCGTGAGAGCCTCGATGACCTGCGCCTTGACGTGCGCCATGTGCGCGGCATTGATGCCCGTGTGACCAAAATCTTGGCCCCACAGGCCCTGCAGATCGGGCGCTTCGTGGTTGTGCGTCGCCATCACGTTGAGCAGCGTGATGCCTAGGGTCGCGGGAAGCGCCTTGCGGATTTCTTCGACCTCGTCGCTCATCAAACCGATGGCATCCAACGCGACGAAAGCGATGCGCTGCGTGCCGTCGTCGACCACTGTGGCCAGGGCTTCAAGCTCGTCGTGGGTCGTTTGAGCCGGGCGCCCCTGGGAAAAACCTGCGAGCCAATAGGCGTCAAATACACCGTTGGCGTTGCCGTCGGTGAAGGTGTCGCCGCTCCCCGGTTCCCACTTGGCGTTGTGGTTGGCGTCCGTCCAGGTATCGACGAGCGTGGGGGTGTACGAACGCTTCGCGAAGCCCACACGCAGGGCGGCGACCGGGGATTTCTTCTCGAAAAACGTGTCGGGCACCGGCGCGTCGGGATCGAATTCCGGCTGTGCCTCGGGGCCGCGGGAATAGCCGCTGGGGCCACATCCCCACGCGAAGGTTGCCGCCACCGCCAGACCCGCAACCGAAATAAGGCCAGCGAATCCCCTCGGCAAAAGTTGTGACGCGTCCCACGACGAATTCCCGTTTCGGTTCATACGATGCAAAGCTATCGGCGGCGGCACGGCCCGTCACGAACTTGTCGCGGAAAAATAACTCAGCGGAAGGTGTCCCGATGGTGGAATCAAACGTCGTTGTCTGGATCGCGTCGCCGCGCAAACTCCCGCGAGCGAAAGAACTCGCGGGCCGGGTCGTGGTGCTCGACATCGCGTTCGCGTCGGAGGCTTCCGGCGGGGGGTTCGAGAAAATAACGAAGCCTCTCATCGACGGCTTGGGTTCGCGCCTTGCGGCTTGGGTCGATCATCACGATCACGATGAGCACGTGCATTATGCAAACGATCCTCGGTTTCTTTTGCGAACGAAAGCCCAGCATCCCGCGTGCCCGGAGCTTATCGACGAGGCTCTCGTGGCGCGCATCGGGCCTATCGACACCATCGTTTGCCATGGAGATTTCGATGGCCTTTGCTCGGCGGCGAAGTGGCTGATCGGCGGCCGAGAGCCTTACGAAGGGGCCGACCACGACGCACGATGCATCGACACGCGAACGGGGAAACCGGGGCCCATTGGCGACCAGCTCGATAGGGCGATTCGCGCGAACGCGCGCGACGAAAACCTAGGCCGTTTGCTGGTGAGGTACCTTGCGGGCGGGCTCCTCGACACAAACGCGCGACGGCACATCGACGCGGTCGCCGATACCCTTGCGGCGCGCGAAAAGGCGGCACGGCGCGTGGGTCAAAAGTACCAAATTCTCACCACAGAGCGCGGCTCGAAAGCGCCCCGCGTGGCCTGGCTCGATGCGTCCCCGCACCACGGGAGCTACGACCGCACGACGCTTCTCCTCGATGGTCAGGCTCGCGCCGGCGTGGCGGTGGTGCGCGATCGCGAGAACGTAACCCTCGCCGCACCGTTCGAAAGTGGACTGAATTTTCTCGAGCTGCTCGGGCTCTCGGGCGGCATGCCCACGGTCGTTTCCATTTCGGCGAAGCGCCTCGATGAAGCGCTGAAACTCTTGGGAATTTCCAAGGCGGATCGCCTGTTGCTCGGGTCTGAAGACCTCACCTAGCCGCGCAAACACCCAAAGAGCACGTTCACTTTGGCGGCGGCATTGGCCCGCACGACGGAGCACGCCGCCGGGCAAAGGCGAACGGAGGTCGGCGACGTATTGTTGTCGTAGTGCCACGAGCTCGGGCTGCTTCCGCAATTGGATGCAGACTGCACGCGTGTGAGGTCCGACGCGGGGCCTCCGCTGTCGTAGGTTACGCGCACCCGGTCGGGGTCGAGGAGGCCCCGTGGGGGTGCCGGAAGGTTGTACGCGCAGCCGACGGCGGCGAGCTGGATGTCGCGAAGCGCCTGCGAAAAACCAGCCGAAGCTCCGAGGCCCACGTCGTAGTAATGGCAGCTCGACGAGCCGCTGGCGCAGAGGTTCGTGTGGGCCGGCGCGCCTCCGCTTAGGGCCAGGGTTTCGAGCCCGGCGTAGTCGGCGCCGAGCATGCCGACGACGTAGGTGTTGACGCCGTTCACGGTTCTCTGGGTATCGATGATGGCCGCCAGTCCGGCGTTGTCGCGGAGCGTGCACGCGGTGGGTCGCCCGTCCGTGATCAGGACTTGCGCGAGGGTGCGCGCGGCAGACCGGTTCACCGCCGCGCTCGTGAACGTGTTCATGCCGCGGATGGCACCCTCGGTCGTCGTGTAGGCGCCATTTGGCGTGGCGGTATTCAGGGCAGACACGAGCTGCGCGGCATTTGCGGGAATGGCCACAAGCGACACGGCGGGGGTACTCACCGCCGAACCCGTGCATTCTACACCCGTTGGATCGACCACCGAAATGCCTGTGCCGAGCTCAAGATTCGTGGGAAAAAAATTCAATGCAGCCCGGCGATCTCCCTGCCCGGCGAGGTCAAAAAAAGCCCCGAGGGCGTTCACCGTGAGGCACCATTTCGAGGTGTTTGACGGGCCGGCGGCGCTCACGTTGCAATCGTTTGTGCCCCACACCGCAGACGTATCGGTCGAATTTCTCTCGCTCATCGATCCGGAACGATCGAGCACCACGAAGAGGTCGAGGGGACGAAGGGTCGCGGCGGCACTGGTTTCTGCGCAGGAAGCGTCGCTCGTCAGCAGTGCATCGGAGCCGCCAGAATCCCATGTAAAGTGCACGTCATTGGGGTACGTCGCATCGGCGAGTTCGTCTTCGATGAAGCTTGCGTCGCGGCGGGTGGCACCATCGATCGCGCTGCCCGCGCCAGACGCATCGGTGTTCGTCGACGCGTCGTTGAGGCCCGGGCCCGCGGGCGTGACAGCTCCTTCGACGCCCGCCGTGTCGGCATCGCCGCCTCCGCAGCCTGCAAATGCACTCACGGCCAGCGCAGCGAGGGCCGAGGCGAGGGTGAGAGGAGCGTGGACGAGAGCGGGAATAGCAAGCCGGGTGACCACGCGTCGCATGGGGTGTCGGTAGCACACGAAGGGCTTGCCAAGGGAGGCCCGCTCAAGAAAAGTGGAAGCATGCGCAATGCAATTGTAGTGGTTCGAAGGGGCCGAATCGCGATGCACGCGGGGCTCGCGGCCGCGGGCCTCATGTCAGGGATGTTCCTCGGCTGCGGGGGCTCCGGCGAGTCCACGGGCAGCGATACCGATGGGGGCGTGGGGGCGGGTATCGACGGCGGTTTTTTGACCGACGACTCGGGCCCGTTTCGAGGTGAACTCGGGGACGCCGTGTGCGCATCCACAACGCTCGAAGGCCGCCGCGCCGAGGTCGCGATGCTCTTTCTCGTGGACCGCAGCGGCAGCATGAACTGCGCCCCGACGACCGACGCCGCCACCTGCGATGCGCGGCCCGTGCGTCCGAGCGGCGGCGCGTTGTCGAAATTCGACATGGTGAGCGCGTCGTTGGCGGAAGTTGTGGCGTCGCTCCGCGACACAGACAGGGCCGGGTTCGGCGTTTTTGGGTCCGACGACGCGTGCTCCGTGGCGCCAACCCCGATGGTTCCCGTCAGCATTCTTTCAGCCAATCAGCGGCAAACCATGACAGCGGCTGTGCGCGGTATTACGCCAAAAGGGGCGACCCCGCTGGTGGGCGGGACGACCGTCGCCTTCGAGCACCTGAACCCGAATCGCCCGGGTTTCGATTTGCCCAAGCGGCGCTTCCTCGTTCTCGTCACCGATGGTGCCGAGACGTGCCAGGCGAGTTCCGTTCCAGCGTTCTTGTCGACCACCGTTGCGCGCGCGCGGAGCGTGGGAATTCGCACGTTTGTCGTCGGTGCGCCCGGGAGCGAAGCGGCGCGGTCCATGCTGTCGGAAGTAGCTTTTCAAGGCGGCACGGCGCGCTCCGCATCGTGCTCTCACGGCGCGCTCGCGGTGACAGACGGCGACTGCCACGTGGACCTTTCGCTCACGGGACAAACCTTCAACACGGCGCTGTCGTCCGCATTGCTTGAAGCCTCGCGCCTGGCAATTCCCTGCGAAGTAGAGCTTCCGGCGAACCTCGATAGAAACGTCGTGGACTTCGATCGCGCGGTCGTGCGGATGGTCTCGGGCCAAGGAGCGACCTCGCGCATCGACGAAGATCGCACCGCGGGCTGCGACGACGGCGCCAACGGTTGGCAGTACGAAGACGGGCACGCCCGCGTCGTCCTTTGCGGCAGCGCGTGTGCGGCGCTGCGCAACGATCGCGCCGCGAAAATCACGGTGGAACTCGGATGCCTCGCGGTGGGCGGGCCCACGAAATAGGCGTCACCGGGCGATGACCCGCGCCCCATGTCGAACGGCACCGTGCCGCGCGGCGCGAGATTGATCGCTGCAGAATACAGGCATCGCGCGCGTCGCCGCGGGGCTGCGTTCCGGTGGAATCTTTTCTCCATGGCGGGCTTCGCAGGCCCGGGCGTCGGCGCGGGAGCGGCACCGCCCAGCCGGGGTCCGCCGCGCTCAAACGGGGACAACCGGTGGATAACCCGTGCAGCAGCTGCGCAAAGACCAGGGAAAAACTGTTCAAGCACGCTCGTTCGTTCAGTTATGGCGCGGAACGGCGCAAGTTTGGGCCTCCCTAAATCGATGCATACTGCATCTTGTGTGCCTTTTTCTTGCACGCCACTATATGTTGTGGTTCTTAGAAGTCTGAGCCATCAGCCGCTCGCCCTTGCGCCGCTTCTTTTTTGCGTTACACTCATCAAATGTTCAGCATGGCTCGCCAGCGTAGTCAGCCTCGCTTGCCGGGCTTTCCAGGCGGGCGGGCGACCGAGCACCTCGGGTGGTGCGTGCCGGGTCGCGTGATTTATTGGTCGTAAATAGAGCAAGTTAAACAAGCCAGTAGGCATTCGGGCGGCAACAGCGAAATTGCTCCCGGGTGTTTTGGCGTTTTCATCGAGAGAAGATCATGGCGGATGTGTCGGGCAACATCGGGGCTTTTACCAGGGGCACCAAGGATAACGGGCAGATGAAGGCGAGCAAAAACGCTCACGTTAAAGGACGAAAAGCGGCCAAGAGTGCGCCAGACTCGCTAGCCCCGGTGAGCGCTAAAGATGCCACCCGCGCGGGCGGCGCGAAGGCGTCTAAGGCGTCTAAGGCGTCGCATGCCGCCCACGCCTCCAATGACTCGAAAGTGGCGAAAGCGTCGAAACTCGGCAAGTCCAAGTGGTCGGCACCGGGCCTAAGTGCCAGCACCGGGGTGGCCATCGACCGCCACTTCACGAAAGTGGGCATCGATCCACTGAACGCCGTGACCTACGAGCGGCGATCCTCGATCATCACCAACGCCGATGGCTCGGTGGTTTTCAAAATGGACGGCGCCGAGATTCCGACCAACTGGAGCCAGCTCGCCACCGATATCGTTATCTCGAAATACTTTCGCAAGGCCGGCATCCACGGCAAAAAAGAACTCGGCGAAACCAGTGTTCGCATGGTCGTCGGGCGCATTGCCACGACGATTCGCCAGGCAGGCGAGCGTTTTAGCGGCTATTTCGCATCAGCCGCACACGCCGAGACATTCGAAGCAGAACTTGCGCACATTCTCGTGAATCAAATCGGCGCTTTCAATAGCCCGGTATGGTTCAATTGCGGTCTTTGGCATTCCTACGATATCGATGGTTCCGGCGGCAACTTCGCCTGGGACTTCAAACGCGAGGCCATCGTCGAGACCACGAACGCCTACGAGCGTCCGCAGTGCTCGGCCTGCTTCATTCAGTCGGCCCCCGACGACCTCATGGGCATGTACGACCTGCTCAAGTCCGAGGCGCGCCTGTTCAAATACGGCTCGGGCACGGGTTCCAATTTTAGCGCGATTCGTGGGCGGCAAGAAAAGCTCTCGGGCGGCGGCACGTCGTCGGGGCTCATGAGCTTCCTTGAGGTGTTCGATCGCGCGGCCGGGGCCACCAAAAGCGGCGGTACCACGCGGCGAGCGGCCAAGATGGTGTGCCTCGATCTCGACCACCCCGAGATCATGGACTTCATTCAGTGGAAGGTTCGCGAAGAGAAGAAGGCCCACGCGCTCATCGCGGCCGGGTACTCGAGCGACTTCAACGGCGAAGCCTACCACACCATAAGTGGGCAAAATTCCAACAATTCTGTTCGTATCACCGACGACTATATGAAGGCTGTGCGCATCGGCGACACATGGCAAACGCGCGCCCGCACCACGGGCGAGGTCGTCGATACCCTCGACGCCCGCGAGCTTTGGCGCACCATCGCCGAGTCCGCTTGGGGCTGCGCAGACCCCGGTCTTCAATACGACACGACGATCAACGCCTGGCACACGTGCCCCAACACGGGCCGAATCAACGCGTCGAATCCGTGTTCCGAATACATGTTCCTCGACGACACCGCGTGCAATCTCTCGTCGGTGAACCTCATCAAGTTCCTCGTCGAGGCCCCTGACGGCGCGCTGTCTTTCGACGTCGAGGGCTACCGCCACGCGTGCCGCATTCTCTTTATCGCCCAAGAAATATTGGTCGATTTGTCGAGCTACCCCACGCCGCAAATCGCCCTAAATTCCCACGATTACCGGCCTCTCGGTCTTGGCTACGCCAACCTCGGCTCGCTGTTGATGCAGATGGGCATCCCCTACGACAGCGACCCGGGGCGGGCCATAGCCGGCGCGCTCACGGCGATCATGTGCGGTCACGCGTACAAGGTTTCTGCCGAGATGGCCGCGACCAAGGGGCCCTTCGCGGGCTTCTCAAAGAACCGCGAGCCCATGCTGCGCGTCATGAACATGCACCGCGAGGCGGCCATCGCCATCAACCGCGACACGTGCCCCGAGGCCCTCTACCGCGCGGCAGTTCAAGACTGGGAAAGCGCCGTGCGCCTAGGAGAAAAGCACGGTTATCGCAACGCGCAAGCGACGGTGCTGGCACCCACGGGCACCATCGGTCTCCTCATGGATTGCGACACCACGGGCATCGAACCCGACTTCGCGCTCGTGAAGTTCAAGAAGCTCGCGGGCGGCGGCTACTTCAAAATCGTGAACCAGTCGGTCCCCGACGCCCTTCGCCATTTGGGCTACGCGCCGCACGAGGTTCAAGAAATTGTGGCCTACGTGAGCGGCACGAACACGCTCCTGACGGCGCCCCACGTGAACCGCCGTACGCTGAAAGAGAAGGGGTTCACCGACGGCGAGCTCGCGAAGATCGAGCGGGCAATTCCCGGTGTTTTCGACATCTCGCTGGCTTTTGGTGCCTGGGTTGTCGGCGAAGAAATTTTCGCGCGCCTCGGCATTTCAAAAGAGACGCGATCCACGAAGGGCTGGAGTTTTCTCGAGCACGTTGGGTTCACCGCCGCTCAGGTGCGCGAGGCCGGGGAGGTCATCATCGGGCGCATGATGATCGAAGGCGCGCCCTTCCTCCGAGACGAGCATCTGCCGGTTTTCGACTGCGCAAATCGCTGCGGCAAAAATGGCAAGCGGTATTTGGCGGCCATGGCCCACGTGAAAATGATGGCCGCAACCCAGCCATTTCTTTCCGGAGCCATTTCCAAAACCGTGAATCTTCCGAACGACGCGACCATCGAAGAGGTCGCGGGCATTTACGAAGAAGGCTGGAAGCTTGGCCTCAAAGCCGTCGCACTCTACCGGGACGGATGCAAGGCAAGTCAGCCCCTTTCCACGTCTTCCGACGAAAAGACCGACGCAAACAAGGTGGAAGCGAAGCCTCTCGCAGCCGCACCAGCTGCGCCCGCCGCAGCCGTGGAGTTGCTTGCCCCGGTGCCGCGAACGAACGCGCCGCAAGAGCCGACCCAGCTCGCGTTGCCTCTGCGCCGTCCGCATGGTCTCCGCGTGCGCCTCCCGAAAAAGCGCATCGGATTCACGCAAGAAGCCACGGTTGGTGGCCACAAGATTTTCTTGCGCACGGGCGAATACGAAGACGGCACCCTCGGTGAAATCTTCATCGACATGCACAAAGAAGGCGCGGCATTTCGTTCGCTCATGAACTGTTTCGCCATGAGCGTGTCGATCGGTATTCAATACGGCGTGCCGCTTGAAACCTACGTCGACCAGTTTACGTTCACGCGTTTCGAGCCCCAAGGCACCGTCGAAGGCCACCCGAACGTCAAGCTGTCCACGTCAATCGTCGATTACATGTTTCGCGTTCTCGGCGTCGAATACCTGCGCCGCTACGACCTCGCGCACGTGCGGCCCGAAGAGACCAACACGCCTACGGCGAGCAATCTCGATGTGCCCGCGGCGGAAAAAGCCCCACATGCTCCACATGCTCCACATGCTCCACATGCTCCACATGCCGCACCGGCCCTCGCGCATACGCGGGCAGCCACGGTCCGCAGTGCAGCCATGTCCGAGACCCTCGAGCCGGTCACGTCGAGCCTTGATGCCCACCTCGACGCCATGATGGGCGACGCGCCCGTGTGCGATGGGTGTGGCCACATCACCGTGCGCAACGGCGCTTGTTACAAGTGCCTGAACTGCGGAAACTCGATGGGCTGCTCGTAGCGCGGCCTTGTAGTGCGGCCTTGTAGTGCGGCCTTGTAGTGCGGCCTGGGTGTCGGGGGAGCACGTGCTGCCCCGATTCCCCGTCCGCGCGTCTCGTCGTCCTCCCGCGCTCGAGAGAGGTCACGGTGGGGCGCGGCGGCTAGGCGGGTCGTATTTTTCCAGGCGGCGGGCGTAACTTCCGGCGAGTCCGCGTTGGCCGGAGCACCTGCCGACGGATGCGCGTTTTTCGCCACGGCGTAGAACGCCTTCTTGCCTGGAACGGGGCCCACGTTTCTTGCCTTTGCGCTAGCGTGTTGGGTTCGGGCGCTCTAGGTCCGGAGGTCACGCCATGAAGATCGCCTGTGATTCCTGCGGTGCAAAATACACCATCGCCGACGAAAAAGTCGCCGGTAAAACCGTCAAGATTCGCTGCAAAAAATGCGGTGCCACGATGGTCATCGACGGCCACGCCGCCGCCGGGAGCGCGGTTAAATCTTCGATGCCTCCCGGGGCCGCGACGGAGGCGGCACCGGGCTGGATGTTGCACACCGGCGAGGGCGATCAGGAGACAGCGACCGTCGCTCAGATCGTGGAGCGGTACCGCGATGGCCGCATCGATGGGTCCACGTACGTCTGGCGCGATGGCATGGCCGACTGGAAGGCCCTCCGGGATGTTGCGGAGCTATTTGCCGTATGTGTTTCGGCTGTGTCACATGCTGGGGCTGTATCACCTGCGGCTGTATCAGCCGGGGCACCCGTTCCGCGGGCCTCAAGACCCGTGGAGTCGGCCCGGCGCGCATCCTCGCCGCCCACGAGCATGCCCATCGATTCCATCCTTCCGGGCCACGACGACGCGACCTCCGCGGTCGGTGTCGCGATGCCCGCGGCCTCGCCGCCCCGCGATGAACCCGCCGCGCGAGGGGTCGCAGCCCGGGCCAAGGGTCCGTCCGCAAAAGGCGCGTTGACCGACGTCCTCGCAGCGAGTGCCACGGCCTCCACGGCACCCCAACCCATGGGCGCGCCGACGGGCCAGCGCAACGATAATAGCGTGCTTTTTTCCCTCGCATCGCTCTCGGGCCCCGGCGCTGGCGCGGAGCCACCATCGGGATCGGGCAGCGACCAATCGGGTCTCATCGACATGCGCGCTCTCGCGCAGCTCGCGCCGAAACCCGACGCGAAAAAAGGTCAAAAGCTCGACGACATCATGAACCTCTCGAGCGGCGGCCTGTTCGGCGGCGGTGCCGTCTCGCCGGTGATGACGCAAACGTATCAAGCGGTGCAAATGCAGGGCGCAGCGGGGCCGCAGTCCGGGGTGTCGCGCAGCGTGTTGGCGATGGCGATGGTGGGCGGTATTGCCCTCGTAGCGGCGGCGGCAGGAGGGGTCTTTCTGGCCCTCAAGAAGTCGCCCGCGAGCGACACGCCGAGTTCCATGGCCGTCGGGGCGTCCGATCAGGCCGCGGCCGGAGCCGCACTGCCGGCGCTTGAACAGGCGATGCCCGTTCCGCTCAACGCACCGTCCGCAGGCCCCGTAGGCCCCGCAGGCGCGGCATCGTCCGCGCCGTCCGGCACCGATCCCTCGACCGCGTTGGCGGCGGAAAAAGCCGCAGCGGGTTTCAAGGCCAAGGGCCACACCTTCCCCAACGCGCCTCCCGCGGCGGCAACCGCCGCAATTGGCGCGGTAAAACCCGCGGGTCCAGGCAAACACGGCGCTTCGAGTGCGGCGGTTGCGGCCGCGCTTTTTGGCCCCGGCGGGGCGGCATCGAAGCCGGTTCCCGCCGCCCCATCGCCGCCAGCTGCGCCCTCAAGGCCCGTGACCGCGTCTTCTTTGGAAAGCGCAATGGGTGCCGCAACACGGCCATCGGGGCCCGCTGCACAGGCACCCAGGGCCGCCGCGGCACCTTCCGCGAGTGGGGCCGCCTTCGATCGTGGGGCCGCCGCCGCGGAACTTCGTCGCGTGACCGACGGCGTGGCTTCGTGCCGCAAGTCCAATGGGCCCACCGGAGACGGCCACGTCACGGTCACGTTCCGCACCGATGGCACCGTTGATCACGTCGAGGTCGACAGGCCTCCCTACCAAGGTTCGCCCGTCGGCGCCTGCGTGGCCTCCAAGTACAAGCTGGCCCGCGTTCCGGCCTTTGGCGGCACGCCCATTACCGTGGGCAAAAGCTTCTCCATCGACTGACAGGTGCGGGGCATCTTTCTCCTCATCGGTTTCGGCGCGGTCTTTCTTTTGGGAGCCCGCGTGGGGTTTGCGCTGCGCGGAAGGCGATGATGTATTCTGCACGGAGTCTCGCGACCGTGCTCGGGACGGTGCTCGCGGCAATGGCGGGGCGTGTCGCGTTCGCTGCGTCCCCAGGCGGCGAGAGTCAAACCTCAGCATGTGAGCAAATTTCCTGGGAATTAGGCGACGTCCTCCGCGAGCTCCTGGAGCAGCGGGTGGGGGCAAGCGGCGTCCTCGCACCGGGTGATTTGGAGGTCGCGCTGCGGCGACGGCAGCTGCCCTTTGTCAACCCGGTGTTCCGCTACGCGCCCGGCGGCGGCGAGCTTGCACCGGAATCGCCCGGCGATGGCGAACGCTCAAGTACGTGTAGAGTGCACGCAGATCCCAACGATCACCATGGGAGCGCGGCGTTCCGTGTCGAAGCGCCGGTGCGCGTATTTTCCGTCGAGCCATCGCGTGGCCGCTGGCGTGTGGCGATTACGGCTCCTTCGCGAGCATTTGAATCGCCCGCGGAATTGGTGTTCGGCGGCGTGACGGGCCTCGCGCAGCGCTACGCGGTGAGCTTCGTTGGCGACCGCGCGGAGCTCGTGATTCCGAGGCCCCGCGATTCGTCCGGATCGCCCGGCGGGCCCGAGGCGCTGGAATCACTGGTCTTTCAGCTCGTCGCGGTGACAGAAAAAAGTGGTCCCGAGGTGGTCGCGGAACTCTGGCCGGGCCACGTCGATTTCATTGCCGCGGCACGGCAAAGCCAGGCCCACCGCGAGGCTGTGGCGTATGCCGAGCGTGCCCCCGAAACGTCGAGCGACGGATTTCTGGTGTCGTCGCTGAATGCGCGCCGAAAAAATCTCGCGCGGCCGCCGCTCGTCTTGAGCGCCGCGCTCGGCCAGGTGGCGCGTCAAACGCTGGACGACGCATTGCTCGCGGGCCGACTCGCGCACCGAACGACCGCGGGCCTCGTGGGCGATCGCTTGCGGGCAGCGGGTTTTCGTCGGCGCCTGTCCGGCGAACTTCTTGCGCGGGTCGCGAAGGGTGCGCTGGCGGCCAGCAAGTTTTACGGGAGTCCTGCGCACCGCGCCGTGCTGTCGGATGCAAGTTTCGACGACGTCGGCGTCGCGTCCGCGCCGGGCCCCGACGGACTCGACTGGGTCGTGGTGCTCTTGGCCACGCGCCACTGACGCATCCGTAACATATACGTAAGGCATCCATACAACGTACGTTGGTGTACTATCGTGTGTGCACGGGCGGCGTAAACCACGCGCTGCGGCTGAAAATGCAGCGCATTGCGTCAGATAGTTTCGATTGTTTCCAGGAAAATCTCCTTGCGTTTGGGGGCGAAGGCGGCCAACAACGCCGACGATACGGTGCCGTGCGGTTCGCACAACGGAATGATTCCTGGCGGTCGCAAAGCACGCACACACCCCTTTTTGGGGGCTTCCAGGGAGCGCGTACGATGGCCTCGCAGCACAAGGAATACGACTTCTACAAAGTGGTCCAAGACTACGTCGACCGAGCCGCCAAGCTCGTCGATCTTTCCCCTGCCGTTCGCACCATCCTCGGCCAGCCCAAGAACGAGCTCATCGTCAACTTCCCCGTCGTGATGGACACCGGCGAAGTACGACTCTTCAAGGGGTACCGTGTGCAGCACAACAACATCCTCGGCCCATACAAGGGCGGAATGCGCTTTCACCCGCAGGTTTCCCTCGACGACGTGAAGGCGCTCGCGGCGATGATGACCTGGAAAAGCGCGCTGATGCGTCTGCCTTTCGGCGGCGGCAAAGGCGGCATCAAGTTCGATCCGCAGAGCGTGAGCCACAGCGAACTCAAAAAGATCACGCGCCGATTCACCCACGCCCTCGGCGACAACATCGGCCCCGAATACGACATCCCCGCGCCCGATGTCGGCACCAACGGCAAGATCATGGGCTGGATGATGGACACCTACTCGAACATGGTCGGGTCGCGCGACAAGCAGTCCGTGAAGGGTGTTGTCACGGGCAAAACCATCGCTTGCGGCGGCACGCTCGGGCGTGAAAAGGCCACCGCGCAGGGCATGGTTTTTTGCATGATCGAGTGGGCAAAAGAAAAGAACTTCAAGTTCGAGGGCTCCACGATGACGGTGCAGGGCTTCGGCAACGTGGGCTCGCACCTAGGCGTTCTCCTCGCGAAACTCGGCGTCTCCACCATCGCCGTGGGCGACCACTCGGGCTACCTCTCGAACCCCGAGGGCTTCAACGCGCACAAACTCCAAGAGTGGGTGAAGGCCAACGGCAGCATCGCGGGCTACCCGGGCGGCAAGCCCATTACCCGCGAAGAGTTCTTCGCCACCAAGGCTGATATCTTCGCCCCGTGCGCGTTGGAAAACCAAATCGGCGAAGGTGAAGGCCAAGCCATCAACGCGAAAATTGTCGTCGAAGGTGCCAACGGTCCAACGAGTCCTGCCGGCGAACGCGTGCTGCTTGATCGCGGCATCGACATCATCCCCGACATCCTCGCCAACTCGGGCGGCGTCACCGTCAGCTACTACGAGTGGGTTCAGAACAAGCGCAGCGAGTCCTGGACGGAAGAAGAAGTCGACGATCGCCTGGAACAAGCCATGAAACGCGCGTACCGAGAGGTCTCTGATTTCGCGCGATCCAAGGCATGCGACATGCGCATGGCGGCTTACGGAATCGCGCTTCAGCGCATCGAGGCCGTCTACCAAGAGCGCGAGATTTTCCCGTAATACATGGCGTATGCTGCGTTAATACGCGGTATTGTCTAGCTGCTTGACGACGCGTTCAAGCGCGACAAGGTCCGGGGGAAACCTCGGGCCTTTTTTTGCGGACTATTTCTGTTGCGCGGCCTTCGTCGCGGGCTCGACGGGCGTCCACCGTTGACCATCGTAGTAGAACGGCTCGGCGCGTTGACCATCGAGACCGGGGCGCACGTCCGGAGAAAATTCCGATACCCAGCCTGCCCCTGCGGGGCCCTCCGTGGCCGCCGCGGCGCGCACCATGGGAGAGTTCACCGGTGGCCAGTGCACAGCGAGTGCGGCGCGAAGTTTGGCGAGGGTATCGAACGCAGAAAGCTCCACGAGGGTGCGAAAAGTTGGCGGCACGAGCGGAAGGGTTTCCAAGCGAAATTCCTCGAGGGCAGCCGTTGGGGTCAGCCACCTATGCGCAAGAAGTTCGTCGCCATCGGCCCGCGCCACAAGCCCCGCGGGCACCTCGGTGACGAGAAAAAACGTATCGAATCTGCGCCGCTCAATCCGCGGTGGAAGCCATCGCGAGAGCGCCCAAATCGGGCCGGACGGCGGCTCAAAAATAAACGCGCCACCCCGCGCGGACTGCCACTCGGCCACGGTGAGCGTGCGCGCCAAGGGCCCGGGCCGAACGATGGCGGCCTCCTCCGCAAGCTCGCGGAGGGCACCGACCACCAGAGCCGATGCTCTTACAGTGGTTATCCCAAATCTGTCTGCTATACATACAACAGATGCGTCTAAATCGTATAAAGTATGTGCATCGTCTTCGTCGACGCATCCCCCAGGAAATACCCAGAGGCCCCGCGCAAAGGCCCCGCGCCCGCGCTCCGATAAAAGCACTTCGTAAGCGCCGTCTAGGTTCGCGACGGGTCTGGCCACAACGACGGTCACGGCCAGCCGCGAGGGTGGCTCGCTTTCGCCCGCGAGGAGCGATGATGCGTCGACGGGGTTCATGGAGAGCCGTCCCGGGTGCCGCCCGCATCGTTGCCGCCGATGAACACGATGGGAAAAGAAAATGGCTCGCTCTTTCCGACGAGTCGGCGCTCCGCACGAAGCACCAAACCGCGGATGGCGTCGAGGCGCGCCGCGCTGCCCACGAGGCACAAACGCGCGGTTGAAAAATGCTTGAGGAGGGGCGCAAGCCAGCGTTCCGCTGCGTTATCTTCTTCGGCGAGGCGCGATGGCCACGAGGTCAGTACGCGGTACGGCTTGGCCTCGAGGTGATCGAGGGCGTCGTCGAGGGCGACTGAACTGCGGTTCAAGGCAGCTTCAACCGGCCCCACGCCGCCGCCGACGACGAGAAGCTGTGCACCGGCCAGAGCCGCGCTCTCGAGCCGCCGCACGGAGCCTGGGTCGGACATTGAGTCGTCGGCGACGAAGGCCTTGCTCAGCGCCCCGCCGGTTCGCCAATCGACGAGGGACGCGAGGCCTCGCGGGGGCTTTTCGTCGGCGTAGATCCAGCAAAGAATCAGCACCGATTCATCGATGCCATCGAGCACCGCAATCTCGTCTTCGACGGCGTCGACGATCACCGTTCAGACCTGCCGATCGTGATCGATTCGGTTCAATAGGATCGCCACACGATCGAGGACTCCATTCACAAATGGGCCCGAGTTTTCGCCCCCAAACTGCTTCGCCAATTCAACCGCCTCGTCGAGAATGACTGCCCGCGGAATCGCCATCTCCACGAGCAACTCGTAAGCCCCCATGCGCAGCACGTTTCGGTCCACCGGGGTCATTCGCTCCAAACGCCAATTGGCCGAGGCCTTCGTGATGAGTGCATCGATCTCGGCACGTCGACCCGCAACGCCGTGAACGAGCGCGTCGGCGTAGGATCGGCCCTCGGGATCGGCCTCGAAATTGCGCCAAAATGCGGCCACCGCGTCGTCGGCTTCGAGGCGACCGAGCTCGGCTTGAAACAGCATTTGAAGCGCGGCCTGGCGCCCTGCGTGACGTGCGCCCATGTCAGAGCCCCGCTTGCGTGAGAGCTGCGCCGAGCGACACAACTTCGATGACGCTGGCGGCCGCCTCCCACCCCTTGTTGCCTGCTTTTGTGCCCGCGCGCTCGATGGCTTGCTCAATCGAATCGACGGTCAGAACGCCGAAAGCCGCGGGCACTCCGGAAGCCATCGACGCTGTCGCGATGCCCTTGGTGACCTCGCCAGCGACGTAGTCGAAGTGCGGCGTGGAGCCGCGAATAACGGCGCCCACACAGACGATGCCCGCGTACTTCGTGGAGCGGGCGAGACGTTGCACAATGAGCGGTATTTCCCACGCGCCGGGCACGCGAATGAGATCGATGAGATCGCTCTCGGCGCCGTGCCGGACGAGGCAATCGACGGCCCCTTCGACGAGCCGGTCGACGATGAAGTGATTGAACCGGCTCGCAACGATGGCGAAGCGGGTGCCGGCGGGAACAATGAGGGTGCCTTCAAGCGTGCGCATGTCGTATTTCTTCAAGCGGAAGGGGGGGCCAATGGCAAGCGGTCAACGACCTCGAGGCCAAATCCGTGGAGCCCCGCCATTTTAATCGGGTTGTTTGTGAGCAGTTTGAGTCGCCGCGCGCCGAGGTCGTGGAGAACTTGGCAACCGAGGCCCAGCTCGCGAATCGGGCCGTCACCGCCGGGCGCCGTCGTGCGGCTCGTCGCGATCCAGTAACTTTCGAGCTCTTGTTTCATGGTGCTTCGCGATGGCACATACAGAATAATACCGCGACCCTCGGCCTCAATGGCGGCGACCGTTGCGCGGAGATTGTGGCCTCCATCTTTTGGCGTTGAAGCGAAGAGATCGGCGAACGTCGACCCGCCGTGGACGCGGCAAAGAATCGGTTCGGGCGAGGTCGTATCTCCCTTGTAGAGTGCAAGGAATTGCCGGCCATCAATCGCGTTCGCGTAGACCGCGGCGCGCCAACCCGGGCTCGTGCCGTCGAGTTCCACGGGGCCGTCCGTGAGCCGCGTGACGAGGCGCTCGGTGATCAGGCGGTACTCAATGATATCGGCGACGGCCACAATGCGCAAACCGTGCTGTTGCGCGACTTTTTCCAGGTCGGGCATGCGGGCCATCGTGCCGTCATCGCGCATGATTTCGCAGATGACACCCGCCGGTTCAAGGCCCGCAAGGCGCGCCAAATCGACGGAGCCTTCGGTCTGGCCGGTGCGAACCAACACGCCGCCGTCGCGGGCGCGAAGAGGGAAGACGTGACCGGGCGTTACGAGGTCGTCAGGGAGGCATAGCGGGCCCGCAGCGACGCGCATGGTGTGGGCGCGGTCGGCGGCGCTGATGCCCGTGCTGACCCCGGTACGGGCCTCTACGCTCACGGTGAAGGCGGTGCCCAAGGGCGGGCCGCCACGACGCGGCGCCACCATCAAAGGGAGCTGGAGTCGGTCGACCTGAGACTCGGAGAGGGTGAGGCAGATGAGGCCCCGCCCGTGGGTGGCCATGAAGTTCACAGCCTCGGGCGTCACGAGCTCCGCAGCCATGCAAAAGTCGCCCTCGTTCTCCCGGTCTTCGTCGTCGACGAGAATGACCATCTTGCCCGCACGTATGTCGTCGATGGCCCCCTGGATACGCTCAAGGAGCTTCGGATCAATCGGGGTTGGGGGTCGGTTCATTCGTTGTATCCTACAAGTATCCGGATTTGCCAAGACGGGACATCCACGCGGCATCGCCGCCCTCCGGGGCCTCAGCGCTCCCCGCCGGCGACGGGCGTTGCATGAGGCGTTCGAGGTAGCGCGCCAGCACGTCGACCTCGACGTTGAGCTTGTCGCCGATGCGAGGCGTCGCGAGTTTGGTGGAGCGCTGGGTGCGCGGAACCACCACGAGGGAGATGGTGTCGTTTAGCAGGGAATTTACTGTTAAACTGATGCCAGACAGGGTGACGGAACCCTTCACGGCGACGTAGCGCATCAGGTCTTCTGGAAGGCGCACGCGCAGATCCAAGGCTTCACCAACGGGCGTTACCTCTGTCAGCTCTCCAACGCCGTCAACGTGCCCGGATACGATGTGACCGCCGAAGCGCTGGCCCACGGCCAAGGCTCGCTCGAGGTGAATATCGTGACCGATTTGCAGCCCGCCGAGCGTTGTTCGCGCGAGGGTCTCGGCCGAAGCATCGGCCAAGAAACGATCGCCCTCGATGGCATCGACCGTGAGGCACACGCCGTCGCACGCGATGGACTCACCGAGAACCAGAGGCGCAAGCGCGCAGCGAATGGTGAGGCGAGCTCCGGGGCCGCGACGCTCTTGGCGCACGAGGGTTCCCATGGTTTCGACCAGGCCCGTGAACACTAGAGGCCACCGTCGCGAGGGCCCGAGTCTGGGGCGGCTACCGCGCCAATGACCTGGGGCCCGTCGGCGCGCACCACAATGCGCAAATACATTTCGGCGCATGTATCGTTAACGATGTCAAGAGAATTCGGTGAGACGTTTTTGACGAGAGCCAAATTGCCGCTTGCCACCGTAAACCCTCCCGTACCTGTGCTCGGATTGGGCACGGACGACACCCACAGGAGGACCTCGGAGGGCATGCGGCCGAGGGCGCTCGTGTCGATGTGCCACGTGCGCCGCGCTGGAAATGCGAGCCACGCGCCGGAGACCGGCGACGACTGCCACGCGGAGTTTTCCAGCAGTTGCCCGCCGCTGTACGACTGGTAATCGCCGTCGCAAACATTCGTAAAACACCCGGCGACCACGCCCGGCGAGATGATGCGCACGGCACCGAAGACGGCGAGCGCGACCCGCGCGACCCGCGCGAACTGCGCGAACTGCGCGAACTGCGCCGGCTGCCCCCTGGATGTATGCCGAAGCCGCGACACCATGAGGGCTCTATCGTACAACCTTCCCCGAGACGCCAGCCCCATGTGGACGATGCCCGCGAACGCCCCGTATGAACTTATTGCTGTACCCGGAGGACGCCTCGCGGACGTGCCCAGTGGAACCCTTTACGCCCTGCGCCAGGCTGCCGTGTGCGCGGCCACAGATGCTGTGTTTTCCCTCGTAGAACTAGCGCGAATGCCCGCGCCCACGCGCCGATTCGGTTCGGCTCCCGCGGTCGACTTTGCGCTCGAGGACCGCGACCTCGTCGTCGTGGCCCACGCGCCGGAGGAGTTTGCAGGTCTCTGTGGGGCACCCGGGGCGCGCCCGTCCGCTGCGCCGCTCGCGGGCCTTTGCGTGGTTGTCACGCGCGCCGCTCACCAAGCTCTTTCGCTCGCAGAAAAACTCGAAGCCGTCGGCGCGGAGGTTACGGCTTTGCCCGCGATTGCCATCGGCGCGCCCGCGGATCCAAGCGCCCTCGACGAGGCTTTGCTAACGGTCGAAAAGTGCGACGCGGTGATCTTCACCAGCGAAAACGGCGTGGACCGCTCCTTCTCGCGGCTGCGCGAACTTGGGCGCGATTCGAGGGTATTTGCTGGTTTGCTTGTTGCAGCCATCGGACCAGGAACGGCCGCGGCCCTCGCGCGACAAGGAATACGTGCAGACTGCATGCCCGATGAATTCGTCGGGGAAGCTCTCGCCCGCGCCGTGGACGCGAGGCTCTCGCGGGGCTCACGCGTGCGTCTTTTTCGCGCCACCGAGGCTCGCGACGCCCTGCCCGTGATGCTTCGTGAAGCCGGGCACGCGGTGAGCGTCATCTCCGCGTACACGACGCTGCGCGCCTTCGACGCCGCGCGCTTTTCACGCTTGGTTCGCGACCACGCGGGCCGTGCCCCGGAGCGGCGCGTCGTCGTCACGTTCACGTCCGCGAGCACCGTTCGCTCCGTCGTCGAGGCCCTCGAAGAGGCCATTCCAGAGGCGCTTGAAGATGCCGTTTCGGGGGCCCTTCCAGGGGCGAGGGCGAGCGAAGTACTTGCACTGTGCACGCTTTTGTCGATCGGCCCCATCACGAGTGCGGAGCTTGCTCGTTGGGGTTTGCGCGCCACCCTAGAAGCCTCGCCGTACACCCTCGACGGCCTCGTGTCGGCGCTCGTGCAACCACGCTCGTAGTCCACCCTTTTCTCGAGACCTTCCGTGACCGAAACATCGAGCCTTTTCACTGTTCGCCTGCCTCTCGTGGCACCGCTTTCGCGCCTCGATGCGGAGCGTCGTTTGGCCCTCGTCACGAGTGCCGAAGACGCGGTGAGACTGCTGGCGATCTACCTCCGGCCGCACGCCGAATACCTCGCGTGCTTCGTCGTCAAAGACGACGCGGTCGGGGGGCGTTTTGGTGTGGGGCATGGGCCGAGCTCCGAACGGGTGGCGGGCACGCGCCTGCGCCTCGGGCGAGCGTCGCAAGACGGAATGGCCGCGTCTCTCTCGCAGGCCCTCGGTCGTCCCGTGGGTGCAAGGCCGCTGCTCCTGCCGGTGCGCGTCGCGGGAGAGCTTGCACTCTACATGTATGCCGATCGCAGCGTGGTGCCGTTTGAGAGGGACGAAATCACGCGACTCGGCGCTTTCGCCGCGAGCGTGGGCACCCACCTTGCCCGTTTGGCCATGCGCGGACTCCCCGGCGAATTCGACGTCCAGGACGAACTTGAGATGACTCCGCAACCCAGTTTTTTTGGCGTGACGCGCTCGCGGCAAGAAGGTCCTCTCCCCAGCGTCGTCGTGGATGTCACTGTAGAATACACGAATCTGGTGCACATTCTTTGCAGCGGAATCGATCCCGCGGGGGCTGCGGAGACGGCTCTTGTTCGTGCCGGTAAAGATGCGCTTGCCGCACTATTCGCAGTGTTTCCTGGGCCGCTCGTGGCGGACGTCAGCTCCGATCTCCTTGAGCTTCCGCGGGCCAGCGAATGCAGTCCGATTCTCCGCGCCCTCGCGAGGCAGCGCCGGGTGGCGTTGGAGTCCACGCTGCGCGAACTCACCGGGCCCGATCGCGAACGCCAGTTTTGGGCCGCGCACCTGCTTGGTGAACTGCCGTACTTGGAATCCATCCCGGACCTCATCGACAGACTCAAAGGCACGGACCTCCCGATGCGGCGGGCGGCCATTCGCGCGCTTGCGGCCGTGGGGACGATGAACACGGCGGCCACGGTCGAAGTACTGCGGACTCACCTCGTTCCCGGCGTGCCCGGGCGCCAACGCCGGCCCATCGTTGAGGCCCTCGCCGCGATGCGCTCGAAGCCGATTGTGCCGATTTTGCTTGAGCTGCTGCTCGACGCGGATGCCCGCGTGGCGCGGTGTGCGGGGCGGGGTCTCGTGGAGGCCACCGGGCGGTCTTTTGGTTCGGACCGGTCCGCGTGGGACACCTGGTGGGCGACGCATCGCGGGCGTTCGCGCATTGAGTGGTTGATGGAGGCGGTGACTGCCAACGAGTCCGAGTCGCGACGACGCTTGGTGCTCACGGAGTTGGCGGCGCTGAGCGGCATTGATTGGGACGCCAAAGGCCCCATCGACGGCCCGGCGTTGGCCGACCTCCAAGCCAAGCTCAAGTCATGGTGGAAAGAGCAGTCAAGCTCCATCGAAGTGCGAGGCTGATGCGCGAGACTGATGCGCGAGACCTTGGCGGATGAAGCTTCGCGCGGGTCTGCGTCTCGCGGCAAGGCTCTAACGATGGCCGCGCACTTGTTCGCAGCGCCGCACGCATTCGCTGTCGTCGACGCATTGGCTCGGGCAATCGTAAGCCTTTGACATGTGCAAACACTCGGGATCGCGCTCGCAGCGCATTGGGTCTTTCGCCGCGGCGGCCCTCATTGTGGCGCAACCCCCGACGCCCATAAAGCCGAAGGCGAGCAGCGCCAAGGCGACGAGGACGATGCGCGTTACGGGCGCGGTTACGGGCGCGGTTAGGGGCGCGGTTAGGGGCGCGGTTAGGGGCACTGGGCGGTGTTTGCAGTGGAGGTTCTCGTGTGCGTGCATTGTGCAGGCAAGTTGCGCCTCGTGGAGATTGCGACAGATCGTGCGGCCATCAAGCGGATCATCCGCGACGAACGACGCCGGCGAGGGCAGCCCGTGAGCGAGATGGAGGCGCGACGTCTACCGCGCGGACCGCCGGGTCAGTTGATGTTCGCGTTATCGGTGAGGGAGACCGAGTGATGCTGCGGGACTTCGCAAAAGCGAAGCGGCCGGCGGCGTGGGAAGCGCGCGGCCTGAGCTTGGGAAAGCGGTGTTTAGGCAAAGAAAACGCTCGCGGAAACGATGCCGAGAGCGGCCCGAGATTCAATCACGGACCGCGATGGCCGCAAATCGACCGAATACCGGTACGGTTGAAGCAATCGCTTGAAGACGCGCGGCGCGGATTCGTGGTTTGAATGTCCTAGGCGCTCCTATGCGCAGGTGGGGACCAATGTTGTCGGTGCTTGACGGCTGGGATGGGAGGTCGATTCGATTCGTCCAAGTGGTTCACAACGCTGCGAAGCGAGCGGGCCTCGGCGTTCCGTGGTCCCTGGGTGAACTCTCGTGGAGTGCGGAAGACGAAGAATTCTTCTTCAGCCAAGTGAGTGCGCGTGACACACGGGATCGGGTGATTCGGCGACTGCCATCCGGTAGCCTCATGCTCCTTGTCGCGCTCTTCCTCAAGGCACGCCGAGGGGCCGACCGCGGCGACTTTTGGCGATCGGTGTTCGAGGCCCTCGACGGCACGGATTGGCTGATCTTCCGCAGTCCGGACACGTTGTCGATTCACCATGAGCAAGGGGAGGCGATCGTTCGCGCCGCCCGAAACAACGGACTTCGGCACGAGAGCGAAGTCGGGGGGAATCGCTTCGTTCACACCGTTCAGTTTCAATACGGCATTTCGTTCGCCGAGCTATCGGATCCGAAGTCGCTTGCGTGGCTCCGGCATTCGCAGGTGGGCTCCGTGGCCTTTCGTGAGATGCTTGCAGACGAACGGTTGGAGTCGTTTCGGCTCGCCGTGGGCGCGCTCCAATCTCTCGCGAACGGACGGTCAACCAATGCGCGTTTCATCCTGGAAGGCGAGGCGAATCCGTGGCTTTGGTTCGCGAGAGATCTGGTTCTCGCGTCGCATGGCTCGGACTACAGAGCGGATTCGCTGGGCGAAACGCGCGCGCTTCTGGCACCCACGCTCCGGTGGAATGGCGACGTTCCGGTGCTCGAAATCGCGGCAGGACCCATTGCGCCTGATGCCGTTTCTGCGGGGGGAGACCTCTACCTCGGCTCGGCCGCGGTGCCGCTTCAACCGCAGGCGGATGGCACGTTTTGGATTCCGCGAGATCTTCGAGTCCCTTTCGATCCGAACGTGTTTCTCGGCGTGGTCGGCGAAAGTGGGTGGCGGGCGAAGCCCCAGTGGCATGCCTCCTCGCTTCTCGCCAATGGATACGCAGTGCTTCGTGTGGGAAGGCCCCTCGACCGCACGCCCATTGGCGATTACTCGACCGGCGCCGAGCTTGCGGTGATCCTATCCGAGGGCATGCACGTCAAAGGCCGCCAGCTCCTGCGCAGCGTCAAGCTTTCTGGTGGTTTTCGTGCGGAACTTCATCTTCTGGACGAGGACGCCGGTATTCGCATCCTCGATGAGGACGGACGGGATCTCCAGTTGTTGGAGTCGCGCCGGCCGCAGAGGTCTCCCCCCTCGGACCTCTCAATGGTCGTACGCGCGAGCGCGGATAAGGTCTGTCTAGGGGACTGGGTGACTCTCGAGATTAACTGGGCCATGCAGTCACGGGCATCACCACGCGCCGTTAGTCTAGGGGAGGGCTTCGTTCCGCTCGTGCTTGGAGCGCCGACGGGCGTAATGTGTGTGGCGACCGCGCGCGTGCGCATGCCGTTCGATGGCCAGCCGAGCCCCAGACTGTACGTCCGCGGACGGGGGCCGAGTGGCCCGTGGTCCGAGAGCCGACTGTCACTCGAGCACGTCGACGTTTTCGGTTCGGTGATCACCGACGAGCGTGGCTCACGTCCCCTTTACCCACATGACCCGCTTTGCCTCAACGACGCGGTTCGTGACTTTCGCCTCGTACTTCCGGCCGATCTTCGGCGCTTCTGGGGCACCTCCGCTCCGCTTCCTGTGTTCTTGGGGAACCGAATTGTTGGCGAGCTTGTGGAGGAGCGTGTTTTGTTCCACAAGCGAGAACGCCTGCTTCCATTCGGCGAAATTTTGGTTGTGGATCGTGACATCATTGGGAGTAGTCCACATGTCATTTCTTCGCAGCCTATTGGCTCGGGCGAGGTCACGAGTTGTGAGCTGAGCGCGGACGCACGAATCACGCGGGTCTGCCTCCGCCGACCACTGCGCCTTGACAGGCTTAACTGCACCTACCGCACAGCGGATGGTTCGCTCTTCGACGCGCCTATGGGCGAAAAAGGGAATCTCTGTGACGTTTTCGATATCGACAACTCCAAGCAGGGAGCGCCGATTGAACTGGTATTGTTCGATGCCGAACGCGTTCACGGTACCTGGTCGTTCTCGAACAAGGAAATTCCCGGCGAAGCGACGGGCGTCGATGTGTGTTGGTCGCTGGCTACCGGACTGCCATTGCGTGGTCGCAGCCTCGGCGTGAGCAGGCTTGAGGGCGGCCGAGGCTATTTCCTGACAACCAATGACCGCGCCGTCGGAGATGGTCAGACCGAAGACGTCGTGCAACAATTCGGGGACGGCGCGTTTGCTGAGGCGGTAGACACCGATAAGAGTCGCCACCAACGCGACGACGCTGGGACCAAAAGCGCCGCTTGGAACGCCGAGTGGGAGCGTCCCGCAGGTCTTTTTGCCGCACGCGCAGCGAAGCGAATGGATACGGTATTCTGTGACGAAGGGCTTGACTTTGGGCAACTCGAAGACCTGGTGGCGCCGTGGCGCGGGGTCGGAGCCCGTGAGGGAACTGCCGCAATCGTCGCATTTCTTCGGGCGAATCTCGACCATTTTATTGACGTCACTTGCAGGAACAATTTCCCGTTCGTGCTTGGTGTGGCCGGGTTGCGCGCCGGCTTTCCGGCTGCTCGGTCCCTTTTTTGGCCGCTGAGGTGCAGCAGGACCATCGCTCGACGGCGGTTTCGACGAGTTCTGGGACGACAAGCGAAGCTTTTCTTCGAGCGTGGCCACTCTCGCCTTCAGCTCCGCGATGGTGGCACGCTGCTCGGCGACACGCGCCTCCAGCCTCGCGATGGTGGCACGCTGCTCGGCGACAAGCGCCTCCAGCCTCGCGACCATCGCGAGAACGCCATCCATCTGAGACTGTGAGTAGGTCACCACAAGTGACCCAATGCCCGTTCGCGGCAACAATGGAAAGAACTAAATCATACTGAAATGACGATCGCGTTCACACTCGATCCCGATGGAATACCTTCG
>CAMCKZ010000002.1 GCA_945875545.1 Polyangium aurulentum
ACGAGCCGAAGTTCCGGCGAATTTGCCGGCTTCGGTTAGCTGGCGGCTACAGCTTCGTGACGTTAACGCCGTATTCCTTCGCGTAAGCGAGGAGGCCTTTTTTGTCGATCGTGCGCAGGTCGCGCGTGGTGATGCTGAGACGGATGAACTTGTTCAGCTCGGGCACCCAAAGGCGGCGGCTTTGCACGTTCACATGCTGCCAGCGCTTGGTCTTGATGTTGGAGTGGGAAACGTTGTTTCCGCTAAGGCAACGCTTACCGGTGATTTGACTCTTCGCCATAGGAACCTTGACCCGCTGGAGGGAGGGGCTTCATAGCTTGATCCCCCGCGGTTGTCAATGCTTCGCGAGCAGGCGTGCACCGTCGGAGAGGCGTTTCATTAATGTGGCACACGAGGCTCGCAACGCCTGCAATTTTCCTGAGTTCCGCTCGAGGGTCGCCTCGTCCATGTAGAGATCGCGGCAAAACTCCAACTGAATTGCGTGGCAGTTGAGGCCCGGACGGCCCCAGAGTTTTGTCACCCACCCGCCCCGATACGGGTCGTCGTGGGAGAGCGTGAGGCCTTCGCCGCGCGCCCACTCTTCGACAATTTTGATCAGCGAGGGGGTTGCGCTCGTGAAGTTTTGCGTGCCCGGAACCACGTCAGCGCGCCGCGGCAAGCCCTTTCGATTCGCGCCGTGCGAAGGCATGGAGTGCACCGCGAGCACGAGGGCCACGCCGTTTCTGTCGAGGCTGCGCCTCATCAAACGCTCAAGCTCCGCGTGGTACGGATCGTAAATCGCGCGTATCCGCGACTGCGCGTCGGCCTCAGAAATGGGCGCGCGCATCAAGGGATCGCCCTGGGAATTCGTGTGCCAAATGAGCCCGTGTGGCAGGCAAAGATGGGCCGGCGCGCCTTCCACCGCTTGCCCATCGTACTCGTCGCGCGATCGATTGAGGTCCAGTACATGCCGCGAAACATTGGCCCGCAGAAGGGCGGCACCCGCGCTGGGCGCATCCAGCACGAGCTCGTCGACGAACGAATCGGCGTCGCGCAAGACCGATGTGGCGTCGGTGAGAATGCCCGTCGCCCACGGAGCTGGAAGCATGGTGCCCGCGTGGGGAACCTCCACGACCATGGGCGAATCCGCTTCGTCGGGGTCAAAAACATCGAGCATTGGGAGGGCCACAAAATACGGGTAGCGCGGCCCTTCCAAGAAATCTCTAGCGGCACGCGGTCGTCATGATTTGATCGACGACACGCGGGCCTCTGTCGGTGCCTTCGCTGTGTTGCGATCTCGCGCGTGGGGACGGTGAACCGACCCCCAATCGGACCAGCGGCCCCGCTTTGTTCGCATGCGAAGCATTCCTCTTGCGCCTAGCTTTTATTCTGGTATTTAGCGCACCCGCAAGCCCACTTTTCGTGACGAGGTTTTCATGATTCCCGCATCCATCGCTCGTGCCGTAGTTCCAACTATTGTCGCCCTCGCATTGTCGCCTGCCTCGGCGGCGGCGGCCAATTTTGGTCAACCAGGCCCCGTTGCATTTTCGACCACGGTGGCACCCACGGGTTTTCTTCCCGGCGTGAGCGACGTGCAGGTTGTGGCGCCCACCGCCGCGGGTTCTTACCCACTGGTCATCGCGACCCACGGGTTCGCTGCGTCGTCCGCGCAGCAGCTCGGGTGGGCCAAACATTTCGCCAGTTACGGGTACGTCGTGCTCGTTCCGACGATGCCCAACGCCTTCGCGCCAGACGCCGCGGTGTGGAGCGCGCACATCAAGACGCTCGCGGCCAGTGCAACGAATCTTCAGCTTTTTTCCCAGGTTGCGTCGAAAGTTGATGCAACCAAAATCGTGTACGAGGGCTTCAGCGCGGGCGGTCTTGCCTCGACGCTCGCCGCGAAAGATCGGGCACCTTCGCTGCTCATTCTTCTCGACCCCGTCGACAAAGTGGCATCGCCCACAAACCCCCTCGTCACGGGCCCCTTCGACCTCGGTAAGGGCGCGATGCCAAGCGTTTGCTCACCGGTTTTTCATCTCTTCACGCAACCCTCGAGCTGCAACAACAGTCGCGCTTGGGAGGCCTTTGCGAACACAGGTGCCGGGCCCCTCGTGCGCTTCGCCCTAAAAAACTCCACCCACTGCGACGGAGAAGACGAAGCCCGCGGCCTCTGCGGAAGCGCCTGCGGCGGCGCCGCAAAGACCGCAAATCGCGACAATATTCGCAAATACATGGTCGCTTACCTGGAGTGGAAACTCCGTGGTTCCGCCGAGGCTGCGGCGCTGTTTGCACCTTCCGTCCTCAGCGCCGATGGGGCCCTTGAGCAATCCCAGGTTCTCGACCGCGTGGGCTGCGGCGGCGGAACAATCGCGGTGGATGCTGGTGCCCCGGATGCGGGCCACACGGCCCCGGGCGACGCCGGCACGGGCGCGCCAGACGCGGCATTGACCGATGGCGGTTCACCGGGCGGAGGCCCTTCGGGCAGCGATGCGGGGCCCACGGGCGACAGCGGACCCGCGGCCGAAAGTGCCGGTGCCGGGGGCTGCGCGTGCTCCACAACCCCGCGACCCAGGTCCTCAATGCTAGGGTTTTTACTGGCGATTACACCGTTCATACGCCGGCGTCGTCAGGGGTAACTCACGTATGCGCGACGTAAGTGTTTCGCCCAGGATCGGCACCGGCGCACCGGGGTTAGAGCGGTTTTCGTTCCGATAGACCCCCTTGGGTATTCGACCGAGCAAGACCCTAGTAGAAAATCGGCGTGACCCGCAGCGGCGTCTATGCCGCTGAAAAGGGCGCTAGTTGATCCAGCGTCCGCCGGGCCCCTTGCCGCCGTCGTCGCGGCCGCCGGGTATCGCGCGCAGGTGCGAGGCACTTCGTTTTGCCGAACCCTCTAGGGGCAGCGGCACGTGAACGCGTCTTCCGCGGGCTTGGAGCCACCGCAATTGGAGTTTGAGCCAGGCCGTGCGCGCGGGCGATGGCGAACCTGCGAGCGCCACCCCAAGGAGCGCCGAGGCGATAAGGCCCACCGAGCCCTCAGGCACGTCGTTCGGGTAGATGAGACCCAAACCAGCGAAGGCCAAGGTCACAAAAACCATCGACGAGCCCTTCACCGGAAGAACGAAAAAAAGCCGGATTTCTGCGGTCGGATTCTCGCGACCCCAGGCCGTGGTGAGCGCCGCAATCAGAATTCCAGGGCCGTAGTTGACCGCTGCACCGAAGCTCGGAAAGAAGTGCGCGATAAGGCCCTCGACCCCGAAACTTCCGACGGACACTTGGGCCAGAAAGAAGAGAAAACGGCGCGCTCCCCACCGGCTCTCGAGGGTTGGGCAAAAGATGTAGAGTGCAAGCAGTGTAAAAAGAAGGTGCGTCAGTTGCGGAGACGTGAGGAGCGACGCGGTCAAAAGGCGCCACACTTCGCCCTGCCAAACCCGTTCGTGAACGCACGCGAGGGCACTGAAGAACTCGCCAGAGCCGCGAGCGCTTACTGCGCCGACGAGGCCGAAAACGCCGACGCCACCCAGCAGCCCGCGCGTGATGGGGCCGAGCGAAGAACCAAAGTTGCGGGTCCAGTCCGTGGCCATAAACCATCTTCTTAGCGCGCTTTTCGAAGCGCGTCGGCCCTGTAAACGAGGGAGACCTGGGCCCCTCAGCGTTGCAGTGTCAGTTCGGACTTCGCGATCACTTGCAGCGTCACATCGATGCCTCCGAGGTCGACGGGGCGCTCGATTTCGACCGTGAGCCCCATGCGCTCCGCGGCATTGCGCGTACGCACAGCGTTCGGGGAAAGCCACACCATTCGGCCACCTGGGGCCAAAATGCGCGCGGCCCGCACCATGAAACGCTCCGCGAGATCGTGGGTCTCCGCACCCTCGCCGACGCGGCGCCCCATGGGCGGATTCGAGATGATGAGCGTCACCTCGGGGGGCACCAAATCAAGCGCGTCGCCGACGCGGAATTCCATCGCCGTGAACCCCGCCTTCGCGGCGTTCGCTTTGGCCATAGCGATGGCCTTGGGGTCGATATCGCTGCCAAATATTTTCGCCCGGGGCGCGAGGCGCGCGCATTCAATGAGCTCGGTTCCGCCGCCGCAAAAGGGATCCCAAATGGCATCGTAGTTCTTGGGATTTCCCAAGCGAGCGAGAGCCACGGCAATCGTCGGGTGGCTGGCCGCGGGCACCGACGCCTCGCGGTAATCGAAGCGTTCGTCTTCGAGAGCGCGCGGAACAATGGTGAGGAATACACGCGATTCATCTGCATCGAGACGCAGTTCCCACGGCGCCGCATTCGGATCGTTGATCAGATTGGGGGCTGTGCGCGCGACCTCCGCGGCCACGCTCCACACGAGGGCCCGCTGCTTGCCGGTGCGCACAAGTTCGATGCGGTAACGCACGACACCAATGGTGTAGGTTGCAAATACCCGGAGCGCCTCCGCACTCGTAACAGCCCGCGCCAACGTCTTTTCGAGAGGCTCACCGAGGCGACGATCCACGGGCGGAATGCGAAAGCCGAAGCCCAACGCGGATCGGATTTCGAGCAGCGACGACAGACTTCCGAACAGGGTGCCCGTGAGCGTTCCGATGCTCGCGCGCCGCACATCGCCCACCGAATCGCTGCCTTGAAGCTCGCCCGCAAGCACGTCTTCGAATCCGCTTCGGCACCAAATAACCAGCGAAAATGGCTCTTCTGGCTCCGCTGTCGCATCGATCGTTGCCCCCGCCGCCCGGGCCGGCCCCCGTTGCAGCATGAGGATGGCCCGCGCTCGAACCTTTTCGGTTTCGTCGTCGCCGGCGGGAAGCCCGTTCATCCAATCGATGCTGTCGGCGATTCCCATGCGCCCGACGGCCTCAAGAATGGCCTTTCGGAGGCCCGGCGCGTTGTCGGTGGCGTGCAGACGACGCAGCGCATTTTCGACCGCTGCACCTCCGATGCGCCCAAGGCACGACACGGCCACCCGCTTGGCTTTGGGGTCCCGATCGACCATCGCGCGCAAGAGGAAATCGCGCGCTTCGTCTGGGTCGAGACCTTGGCCCAGCACGCGAACGATGCGCGCCCGGAGCGGCGTGGTGCTCGTCTCGTAAGCCTTCAACAGGTCGGGAATAGCGATCTCTTTGACACGCAAAAGGGCGCGACCCGCGGCCCGCGCTTTTTTGTCGTCGTCCGCCGCAAGTATTGCAAAAAGCCAGGGCAAATCGCGTTGGGCCGGCACAAAGCTACGCTCCAAGAGCATGGCAGCGCGCGCGTCGGGCACTTCAGGAGAACGGGTGGACATGCATGTACCGAAAATCTGTGGGCCGCAGCGAAATCGACCGCAGCCAGCGGGAGTTGTGTTAGCACGCCGCCCCCAACGAGCGGGACGGGAGAGTACTCCTCACTCCAAGAGAAAAAAAGCATGGCTACTGATCAGAACAAGCCCCCTGCATCCCCTGCACCGGGCGGTATCAATACGGGCGTTGCCATTGTTGGCTTCGCGATGAGTTTTCTTGCGGGCGGAGGGCTCATGTGGGCCTACGCATCGACTCACGGTCTCGCCATGGGCGACCTCGCTGCCTCGCTTTCCGGCGGCGGATCCGCGTGGAGCGACGAAGAGTCACCCGTTCCGGTGTCGAGCCGAGACCCGAGCTGGGGCAACCGAGGAGCCCTCGTTACCATCGTTGAATTCAGCGATTTCCAGTGCCCGTTTTGCAGCCGCGTAGGTCCAACGATGGACCAAATTCGCAAGGCGTACGGGCCCGATCAGGTGCGAATTATCTGGAAGAATCTTCCCTTGCCCTTCCACCAAAATGCGAAGCCCGCCGCCGAGGCCGCGCAACTTGCGTACGCCGCGAAGGGCTCCGAGGGCTTCTGGAAGTTCCATGACAAGGTCTTCGCCAACCAGCAAACGCTGACTGCAGACAACTTCGTTCTGTGGGCGAAAGAGATCGGCATCACCGACGGCGTCAAGTTCCGCAAGAACCTCGACGAACACGTCGCCGCCAAGAAGGTCGACGAAGACGGCGAGGTCGCGAAGAAGGCCGGAGTGAGCGGAACGCCGGGCTTTATGGTCAACGGCAAGCTCATCTCGGGCGCTCAGCCCTTCGATGCCTTCAAGAAGGAAATCGACGCGGCGCTTGAAACCGCCAAGGCCAAAGTCGCCTCGGGCACGCCCAAAGACAAGGTCTACGTGGCGGTCACCAAAGACGGCTTCAAGGCCCCCGCCGCCAAGCCCGAAGAGGCCGAAGAGAAGCAAGATACCACGGTTTTCAAGGTTCCAGTCGGCACGTCCGCGGCCCTTGGCCCCGCGACGGCGATGGTCACCATCATCGAGTTCAGCGACTTTCAGTGCCCCTTCTGCAAGCGCGTCGAAGACACGCTCAACAAGGTTCGCGAGACCTACGGCGACAAGGTTCGCCTCGTGTGGAAGCACGAGCCGTTGCCGTTCCACCCACGCGCGGAGCCTGCGGCAGAATTCACCGAAGAAGCGCGCGCTCAAAAGGGCGACAAGGGCTTCTGGGACGCGCACCACAAGCTGTTCGAGATTCAGCCGAAGCTCGAAGACGCCGACCTCGAGCAAGCCGCAAAAGACATGCACCTCGACGCCGCCAAGATGATGGCTGCCATCGCAACCAAGAAGCACGGCGCGCGCATCGCCGCCGACGCAGAACTTGGCGACGACGTGCAAGCCTCGGGCACCCCACACTTTTTCATCAATGGCGTTCGACTCGTGGGCGCTCAGCCCTTCGAGAAGTTCAAGACCGTCATCGACGAGGAAATTTCCAAGGCAAAGGCAATGCTCGACAAGGGCGTTCCCGCCGCGGGCCTCTACGAAGCCATCATCAAAGACGGCAAAGGCGCGCCGGAACTTGAGAAGAAGACTGTGGCACCGAGCAGCGTCGCGCCATTCAAGGGCGGGGCAAACGCGAAGGTCGTCATCACGCAAATCAGCGACTTCCAGTGCCCGTTTTGCAGCCGCGTCGAGCCAACGGTCGACGAGCTTTTGCAGGCCTACGGCGACAAGATCAAGCTCGTGTGGCGCAACCTTCCCCTCCCCATGCACGCCGATGCGCCCCTCGCCGCCGAAGCCTCCATCGAGGCTCAGAAGCAAAAGGGAAATGCAGGCTTTTGGGCCATGCACAAAAAACTCTTCGAGAACCAGCGAACCCTTGGTCGCGAAAATCTTGAGAAGTTCGCGGGCGAAATCGGCCTCGATCTGCCGAAGTTCAAGGCAGCCCTCGACGCCCACACCCACAAGGCCAACGTCGACGCCGACGCGAAGGCCGCAGGCGACGCGCAAATTGGCGGAACCCCAGCGTTCGTCATCAACGGCTACTTCCTGAACGGCGCTCAGCCCGCCGCGAAGTTCCGCAAACTCATCGACAAAGCCCTCGCGGAAGCCAAGTAATTCGGCCCACGCAATATCCTCGCAAGCGCAGCGATGAACACGGAAGGCCCAGCAAAAACGCTGGGCCTTCTTCTTTTCCATCACCCGCGTTGACCGCATCGGTTCCAAGAGAAAAACTCACAACCATGGCGATTGGCCGACGCAAAACAGCGACTCGCCTTGGGGCACGCATTGGCCTTTCGGGGTGCGCGTTCGTGGCCGTCGGCTGCGCTCCCCTTTCGCGCCCCATTGAAACGCCTTACCGCGCCTCTATCGGTGTATTCTACATGGCTCCTCCGCGCAGCGATGCGTCCTCCGGGCCTCGGGCGAATGTGTCTTTGGAGCGCTGGATCGACGATCGATTCATCCTCGGCGTCGATGCGGAACACGCGTCGTTCACCCGCGCCACGGGCCGCACCGAGTCCCTCGTGGGCACGAGCATACGTCTCGCATACGTGCTCGATTTGGCGGAATTTCAGCCACGTTTCGGTGCGCGGCTAGGCTCGCAGCGATGGAGCCACGGCGACGGCGGCGTTTCCTACACACCTGCGATCGTGGTTCCCTTCGCGGCCCTCGACTGGGCCCCGCGATCAATCCCGCTCGTCTTGTCGGTCGAGGGAGAATCCGCTCCCATCGTGAAAACGGGCCAATCCCCGGCGGTTTCCCAGGCCACCTGGGGTCTTCGCGCCGCCTTCCGATTTTAACGGCGATTTCGTTCAAAGACAGAGCGGTAGACATGGGGCTCTTCGCGCCGTAACGCCTCCGCATGCTTTCCTCGTCGCCGACCTTCGCGCCCCGCGAGTGGATCGAGGACCCCCTCTTTCGCGGCCACCACGAGGCCCTCAGCGCCCTTTTGCCTCTCACCCGCTGGCCAACCGCGCCGGAGATGAACCACGCGTTAGGCCCCCTTGTGGAGCGCGGGGTAGGGCGTCCCGTCACCTTTCGCACGCAACGCCGCCGCGAAGAACTTCGCTACGAAGCGTCTATTGTGACGGCCCTTGAAATTCCCACGCGCGATGCCTCGCCTCACGATCTTTTGAACGCCCTCATCTGGGCAACCTTTCCCCGGGGAAAGCTTGCACTCCACACGCGGTTTCATTTGGCCGAGGCGGGCCGCACCGCGCCCGGTCGCACCGTTTTTCAAGATCGACTCGCACTCGTCGATGAGGGCGCGGTTGTCCGCCCGCGAGCCGGTGCCGAGGGCTCGTGGGTCGTCTTTGGGCACGCCATTTTGGAGCACCGAATTGCCGGCGTCGAACAGTCACGGTCTTCGCGCGCCGAGCTCTTGGAGTTCGACTCCGTGCATTCTACATGCAGTGACCGCGACCTGGATCACGCCATCGCTCTCGCACTGAACGCCTGGGTCGATCCCCCGCCCCCGCGCCGACCGGGAGTTGCGGTCTACGAGCTCTTTCCCGAGGCTTTTTGCTACTCAATGACCGGTGCGCCGTGACAAAGCCGGGGCCTCGCCGGGCCACGTTTGAGGTCGTCGTTGCGGCCTTTTTTTGGAGCACCGCGGGCATCGGAATTGAGTCGGCGTCCCTACCCGGTTCGGCGATTGCGGGCTGGCGCTCGCTCTTCGCGTTGCCCATCGTGGGCCTATTTGCTTTTCGCGATCCTGCGGTGCGGCGTTGTTTTCCCCAGGCCATTCGCGACCCTCTCGTGTGGTTCACGGCGGCGGTGTACGCGGCGATGGTTCAACTCTTTGTGGTCGCCACAACGCTCACCGGTGCCGCGAGCGCGATATTCTTGCAGTATACATCTCCCGTTTTTTTGTTGCTGTTGGCAGGGCCCATGCTTGGCGAGTGGCCCGAGCGTCGAGACAAGGTGGCCATCGGGGTAGCCATGCTCGGAATGCTCTGCTTTTTCTCCGACGGCCTCGATGCCAATGGGCTCCACGGAAAGCTGCTCGCCCTCGGGTCTGCGCTCGGATACGGACTCTTTCCGATTCTTCTCCGGCGCCTCCAAAGGCGCGGCGGCACCCTCGGCGAAGCGGCTCCGTCCCTCGTTCTTCCTCTGGCCAATATCCTTGTCTTCGCGAGCGTGGCCCTGCGCGGTGATCTCGTCTGCCCTCTCGATGCCTCGGGCTTTCGCCTGCTCATCGGCCTGGGGGTTCTCCAACATGCCTTGCCGTACATTCTTTATCGCCGCGCCATTCACTCGTTGCCGGCCCTCGATGTGGCCCTCCTCACGCTGATCGAACCCCTCTTGAATCCGTTTTGGGTCTGGTTTTTTCGCGGAACGATCCCCTCGCGCGGCACGCTGATTGGCGGGTCGATTGTGCTGACAACCGTGCTTTTTCACACACTTGCGCGTGCCCACTCGGCGCCAAAATACGTGCATGTGGATGAACCCGTTGCCGACTAAGGTACGTCTCCATGCGCGACCTCAGTGACCCTCCCGTCTCGTTGCTTGGTCGTTCGAGGGCGCCCGCGTTTGGATCGTATGGAGGTGCGTTGCCGCCCGTCGATTGGGCGCAACTTCCCACCCGCGGGCGCGGTGCTCTGCGCACCAAACACTGGATCTACGCGACGCTCGCGTGCGATGATTTGCTGGTAGCCGTCGCCGTCATCGACCTTGGCTACGCCACAAAAGTTTTCGCTTTTGCCTTCGACAAAGTGAGTCGCAGCGTCGTCGCGCGCGAGTCGATTTTGGCACCCCCCAAGCTCGCGCGCCTCGCTTCAAGCCTCGAGGGCGAGCGGCTCATCGACTTCCATTTCGGCGGATCAACCGTGGTCATGAACCGCGACCGCCATGCCATTCGCGCGTCGGTGAAGCTTGGCTCCATCGCCATCGATGCGGAACTCGACGACACGAATGCGCCGCCGTCGATCGGCGCGGTGGTCGATCTCGGAGGCCAACATTTTCACGCCACCGAGAAACGAAGCCTCGTGGCGTGGCGGGGTGCGGTCGTCGCCGGCACCCAGCGGTGGGCGGTGCGCGAGGGTGTCGCCGGATTTGATTTTTCCTGCGGATTTCCTCACCGTAAGACCCATTGGCATTGGGGCTATTTTCTCGGAACCACCGCCGCCGGAGAGCCTATCGCGATGAATCTCGTCGAGGGATTTGTCGGCGAGGCCGAGTGCGCGGTGTGGTTTCGCGGCAAGGTGCACGGCGTGGGTGAGGGCCGCTTCACGTTTGATCGCACGCGCTCCTACGGCAAATGGGAGGTGCGCTCCACCGATGGCGCCATCGATCTCACGCTCACGCCTTGCGACGTCCACGAAGAGTTTCTGGAACTCGGCATCATTGGCGCGCGCTACCGGCAGCCGATCGGCCTCTTCTCCGGGTCCATCTCCATCGACGGCGAAAGATTGAACATCGACAAGGCCGTCGGCGTCGTGGAAGACCAGCGCGTTCGGTGGTAGCCGGAACCGCTATACATCCAATACAGTGAATCACGACGCACCGACAGAACATATACCGCGCTCATCCTCGGTAAGCCCGCTACCCGAGCTCACGGGCCCTCGGGAGATGACGGCGCGAGCTCTCTGTGCCCGGTGCCGCCGACCCGAGCCCGTGTGTTATTGCACGCATTTATCCACGATTCCATCGGCGACGCGCGTTGTGGTCCTTCAGCACCCGCGGGAAGAAGACCGGCCCATTGGTACGGCGCACATGGCGAGCCTGTGCCTCCCCAATTCGGAACTGCACGTGGGTTTGGCGTTCGACGACACGCCGCTGATGGCCCGCCTTCTTAGCGACCCCCAGCGCAAGGCGGTGCTGCTGTACCCCGGTGAAGGCGCCCTCGACATCGTCGCGCATCCGCCGAAAGAGCCGCTCACCATGATCGTCGTGGACGGCACCTGGGCCCAAGCCAAAAAACTTGTGAAGCTGAATCCGCGTTTGGCCGCCTTGCCGCGCGTATCGTTTGTGCCGCCAACTCCCAGCGAATACCGCATTCGACGCGAGCCCAAAGACACCTACCTTTCGACGCTCGAATCCCTCGTTCTTGTGCTCGGTGCCCTCGAGGGCGACCCCCATAAATTCGCGCCGATGCTCGCGCCCTTTCGCGCCATGATCGATCGGCAGCTCGACTGCGAAGAGACGTTTCAGGGTTCACGAACGCGCAAGCGACGAAAAGTGAAACGGCCCGAACGCTCCTCGCTGCCCGACGCGCTGACGAGTTCGGCGCACACCCGCGTGTGCGTCAGCGGCGAAGCCAACGCGTGGGCCTATGCCTCGCCGGAGCGCAAACGCGAAGGCTATCGCGACGAGGTGGTGGTGTGGACGGCATTGCGTTTGGAGACCGGCGAGTCGTTCCAGATGATTGCCGCGCCCGTCGGTGCGCCGTCGGTCGGAACGCCGTTTCACGCGGAAATTTCCATGGCTTCAATGATCAACGGGGCGACGCGATCCGAGCTTCTTTCGGCCTGGTCGGCCTTTGTTCGACCCACCGACGTGCTCTGTTCGTGGGGTCATCACGCGCCCGCGCTCTTTCTGCACGAGGGTGCGAACTTGCCGGATGCGCGCGTGGATGTGCGGTCGCTCGCGCGCATTCTTGAGCACGGCGCCGTGGGCACGTTGGAAGACCATGCGGCGCGTTTGGGCGAACATTCGACGACGCCCCATCTAGGCTTTGAGCAGGGCCTTGAGCAGGGCTTTGGCCGCGCCGCCCGGCGACTCGAACTGCTTACGCGAATCACTCGCCACATCATCACGACAGACCCTTCGCCGAAGCGGTGTTAAGGGTGCAGTCTACATGTTTTCTTCCCGGTGTCGAAACCGCGAATGCACGGGGATGTCTTCCACAATTCCCTGGTATTTTCCGTTGTATACGTCGCTCGTGAGCCAGCGCTCCTCGGCTTCGAGGTTGACTTTCGCCACAACTTTTTGCCATACGCGTTTTGCCGCGTGCCACTTGTAACCGCGCAGGCGCAGTCGCTCTTTTGTCTCGAACGCGCTGCCAAATGCTTGCAACAGCACCGAGGGCTCGCGCATTTTTGTGAGCACGCCCTGCAGGTACGATTGCCCGGTTGACGGGTCTTCCAGGGTGAGCAGGTGCAGCGTGCCCGCGGCGTCGGCCTCGGCCCGATGGTTGCCGATAAAGAAGCCGTGAAAGACCGTGAGCACTTCAAGTTTCGCCGCCGGAATTCCGCTCGCGGCCCAGTCGACTTGTTCGAGGGAGCAGCCCCAAATGGGTCTCCGTTCGTTATCTGAAACGTCGAGAAAACCCTCGATAAATGGCCGATCAAACCCCGCGTTGTGCGCGATGACAATGGCCGCGGAACGAAGAATTTCGAGGGCACGCTTTCGGTCAATGTGTTGGCCGCGCACGGCGTCGTCGGTGAGGCCCGTGAGCGCGATGATCTCCGGCGTCAGCGGCGAACCCGGGTCTTCGAGGCCCGAGAATGCTTCGCCATAAGCGACCACGGTGCCGCTTCGGCGGTCGTACAAAAAGGGCACCATCGCGAGCTCGATGAGGGCGTCGCGATGGGCATCAAGACCTGTTGTTTCGCAGTCGACCACGAGGCCCGTGCTCAGGTGTTCCGCGTTCTCGGCGCGCCACGTTTCATCGGCGAATGCGGGCGCTTGAAGGGGCAACCGGAGGCGCCGCACGAGCACCTCGGTCGTTTCTGGGGTGACGGCAAGACCTTGGTAAAACATGGGTGCAGTCTACACGGCTCTTACGCCAGTGTGATGACGCGATTTCTTTAGAAATACCCGACGACACCGAGGATTTTGTCGCGGCCGAAGAGGTCGAGGTGGGGCGCGACAACCAAGCCCGTCTCGGCACCGGGTACTTTTTTCGGCGCAAACAAATACCAACCGGTACCGAATGCGGTGCCCGCGATGGCGGCACCCAAGCTGATATTTCCCAAGAGTGCGTCGGTGTCGACGGCGTTGTAGTTCTCGCGCAGACTCGAGCAAAGCGTGCCGAATTGCGCGGGATTTCCGCTGGACCCGCAAGCTCCCGGGCCGCCGCCACGACTGACGATCAGCGCCTCTGCCTCGGTTGCGTGGGTGGCGGCTTGCTGTTTTGCCAGAAAAAATACCACGGCACCCACCGTGCCGACAGCGCCCACGCCGAGGCCCACGTAGACAGGCGCGAGCTGGGCAGGTTCATCGAAAATACTTGAACCAAACGAGCCGGCCGTTGCACTTTTTACAGGGGAATCTGCAGGGCCCGATGCGACCGGCGCGAGGGAGAGGACGGGCGCGCCTGACGCGACGGGCAGCAACACCGGGGCGACGACGGGCGAAGAATCGGCCACGCGTAGTTCGAACCGCTCACCGGAGGCGAAGACGCGATCGCCCTCGCGCAGCACGGTGCCAGCTTCGCCCTCGACGCTGAAATGGCGCGGGCCAACCTCGACCTCGACGACCCCTCCGCGACCCGAAACGGGCGAGGCCACGTTGTCGATCACCAAACGCCGTGCGCTCGCAATTTCGACAACAATTCGAGGCACTTTGGCCGCTGCGGCTTCGATGCCGCGCCGCGCTTCGTCGCGCTGCGTGGGCGAGGGGCTGGCCGACTCGGCGAGGAAGGCTTCAAAGCTGCGTTTTGCCTCCAATGGCCGATTGGAACGCAGCGCGCATTGCGCGATATTCAAAAGCACCGACGGATGCCGTTTGAGGGAAAGTGCCTGAAGAAATGATACGCGTGCGCCCTCGAAATCGCCGCGATCGAAGAGGTCGACGCCCTCTTGAAAACGGGCGCGCGCGGCGTTGGTTGTGGCGGTGCTGGCATCCGCTGCCGCCTGGGCCTGGGCCTGGCCCGAGCCCGCACCAAGCATCAGCGAAAGAACAGCGGCAAATGGCTTAAGGCTGTGACGTGTCCTCATCATCATAGGGATTTCACGCTACAAAGACAGAGCCACGAGACCAATTCAAAACGGGTTGTCGCGAACGATAGGCGGTGCCGCGCTGGAATTCACCGCCTTGGGCGGAGTGTGCGCCTTGGGGGCGGGCGTCGGCACGTCGCGAGGGACGACCGGGTCGGAAGGTGCGACGGCGGGCGCGGCGGGCGCGACGGGTGCTGGCGGGGCCAAAACCGGGGCGGGCTGGGCAGACGGCGCGGGCAACGCGGACTTCGCGGCCGCGGGAGACGGAGGCCATGCGGGGGCCGCTGGCCGGGCTGGCGCCGCAGTTCGCGCCGCAAGCGCACCCGAATCGGGAGCAATGGGCTCGGCCGCTTGGCCTGCGGTGCCGGCGACACCTTCGGTCACAAGGTCTTCGTCGGACGGGGGAGGAGGCACATCGCGGATCGCTTCTTCTTCGACAACCGGTGGCGGCGCTTCGCGCGGGCGAACGACGGTGCTCGCTTTTTCGACGCCCGGCGGGGCATCGAACGTGCCGCGGGCCTTGAGGACCACCGCCGCCATGGCGAACAGCGTGACCGCCGCGATCAGCGCAGGAATTACCGGTGCCTTCGCCGGTGGGCGACCCTTGGGGGGTCGAAGTGTCGGCGCATTTGCAGCGTTGCCCACGTTGCCCAAGTGGCCCGGCAGCGTGACAGCTGCCATGGAAGGCACCGTGCGCTGCCGTGAAGGTGCACGCGAATCGTTGAAGACGATGCTTGGGCCATCATTTTTCACGGCCACGCGGCTCGCCGGGGTGCTCAGCGTCGTTTCGGATTTGACCGATGGCTCCGGCACGCTCCGCAGTTTTTTCTTGACTTTGGCCGACTGGCTTGGCGGTGCAACCGTGGTCGTGAGCGCCTTGACGTCGCCTCCCGGCAGCACCCCAGCCTCAGGCAGGACTACCCGCGGAATCGCGAGAGGCGTGGCGTCGGGGCGCGCCAGGCGCGGGGCCACCAACTCGGCGATGGCTGCGACCGGGGCCACCAACTCGGCGATGGCTGCGACCGGGGCCACCGCGGCGGGTGGCGCAAATTCCGGTGCCAGGCCCGCGTCGGCGCTCGCAAAATTTGGGACCGCCGCGGCAGGCGGGATGACGACCTCGCTCGCGGCGGCGAACTCGGGGGCCTTCGGGTTCAGCGATGGAGGCATACTCGGACGCCGGCGGAACGAGGGCACCACCGCGTCGGCCACGCGGTCTAGCGCCGCTGTTTCGTCGGTCGAGGATTCACCCATAGGTACGTGTCGTAGCGTTTCGCTCACCGTGGTTCAAGGCTCGTGCGCGAGCCCGACGTTCCATGACCGTCTCGCACAAGTAAAAGCGATGGCAAGCTCACATCGCAAAAAAAAGCAAGACGTGCCCCGATCTCCGACTCGGCCTCGGGCCCGCGCGCACGGGTCTCGAAAGTAAGCCGGTAACAGCGCCCCCCCGCCGCGGCGTGGGCCCGGAGCGTGCCCAAGAACAGGTCTCCGCGTTTCCGCTCGGCAAAAGCCTCGTAGGCGACCTCGAGAGCCAAGGGCGCACGCACCGTTCCTCCGTCGATTCGCGTGTCGCGACGCGGCCCGTCGCCGGGACGATCAACCGATGCACAATACACGCTTGTACTGAAAGCGCCGTCCACGACCTCGGCGAGAAACTTTGAGCCACTCGGGGCATGCTGGGCCTCGTAACGCTGTTGCGTGTCGCTGACGCTCGCCCAACCTTCCGCGTCCGGAAGCAGCAGCGCGAGAGGCAAATAACCAGCACGACGTTGCTGTCTCGTGAGCCCAGCAGGCGGGCTAACGGGCTCAGCCATCGGCGCGCCGGGAGAGGCCGACTTGACAACGGGCGAATGTTGTGCATGGGGCGTGCACCCGGCCATCATCAAGCCCGCCGTCAAGCCCAGTACACTTCGAGAGCTTCGCCGAAAAAGGTCCGAGCACTTGTTCCAGGGAAAAGACCCACGCGCAGCCGGAAGGTTGTCGGCGAGGGTCCACCTAAGAAACAAGCGTGAGCCACTCCGGGTGTCGGTTATCGCTCCCACTTACGATGTCGAAGTAACGCGCTTGCAGTGCCTTGGTGATGGGGCCTCGGCCGCCTTTGCCGATCGTCCGGTCATCGACCTCGCGGACCGGGGTAACCTCGGCGGCGGTGCCTGTGAAAAAGACCTCGTCGGCGAGCCACAGTTGCTCGCGTGTAAGCCGGCATTCGGAGACGGGGATGCCGTCTTCGCGCGCAATGCGAAGGATGGTGTCCCGGGTAATTCCCGCAAGAACCGAACACGCCAAATCGGGCGTGTGAAGAACGCCGCCCTTGATGACAAAGATATTTTCGCCGGTGCCTTCGCAGACGTTTCCCTGCACGTCGAGAAGAATGGCCTCGTCGTAGCCGCCGAGTTTGGCCTCGCGTTTGGCGAGCACGCTGTTCGTGTACTGGCCGGTCATTTTCGCCTTCGGAAGATTGATGTTCACGTGCATGCGCGCGAACGAACTGACCTTGGTGCGAATGCCCTCTTCGATGGCCGACGCGCCGAGGTAGCGGCCCCACTTCCACGCGATCACAGACGTTTTTACCGGATTATCTGGGGCGTAAATGCCCATCGCGCCCTCGCCCATGTAGATGATGGGCCGCAGGTAACCCTCCTCCATGTGGTTGGCCGCAAGCACCTCGATACACGCGCGCTCGATCGCCTCGCGATCATACGTGGGCTTCATCAACGCCAGGTGGCAGGTGTCAAGTAGACGCTGGATGTGGTCTGTCAGACGGAAAATATACGTCTTTCCGTCGGCGCGTTTGTAGGCGCGAATTCCCTCGAATGCCGCGACTCCGTAGTGAAACGAGTGGGTCAAGACGTGAACGTTCGCCTCTTCCCAAGGCACCAATTTGCCGTCCATCCAAATGCTCTTGACCTTATCGACCATGACGTTCGCTCCTTGACAACGCCGCACGGCGCTTTGACTGGGGGCGCTCCCTAACAACAATTGTCTCGCGTTGCACCCGTCACGGCACGCCGCGCCGCGGCAAAACGGGGTCAATTCAGGCGGTTTGGCGGCGGACCCGCAAGACGATTTATCGCGCCCCGGGCCGCAACAGAACGCGCACGGCACCTTCGCCGCCCTCGTCTGGAAGCGCGGTGCAAAAAGCCGCGACGAACTCGCTGGCCGTGCCCTGCGAAAGCCACGCCGCCATCTCCAAACGAAGAACACCTTGGGCCTGCGGCGAGTGCCGCCCCTTGCCGTGAATGATCAAGACGGCGCGCTCACCCAAGGCCACTTCGCGCGCCAAAAATGCCTCCAATTGAAGGCGCGCCTGATCGGGCTTTAACCCGTGCAAATCCAGTGATTGCGGCACGCTGAAGCCACCGCGTCGCAGCTTTCCGAGGGTCTCGATGGGTACATCAAGCCGGCGCCCCGTGACGCTCTTGCCGTCTTCGCGAACTTCGAAGCGCGTGCCCGCGTCGACCAGGCTCCGGAGTTGAGCCCGCACCGCTTCATCGGCGGCAGAAGTGATCGCGGTGTCGTCTTCGAGGCGCGCACGCCGCGCGAGCGATCCGCGCCCCAGCGCATCGACGGCCGTGGGCCTCGCGTTCAGTGGCGCCACCCCCTCGACGAGCATCGCGAAGGCCTGCCGGTCGTCGTCCTCGTAGACGGCCTCACGAACGGGCGCTGGCTTTGGGCGTTGAGCACCTGTTTTTGGCGCGTTCGTACCACCGGAGATGGGTGCAGTCTGCACCTTTATCGCGGCGAGTTTCGCGAGGGGATGGTGCGGGTCGGCTTTCGGAGGACGCTTGGCGCTCATTCGACTAATTCTCAGGCATTTCGCTGGTAGAATGAAGAGCACGAACCGCCGCAACGGCACTCTGAAGACCCGTAAGAATGCCGTCTTGGTAGTGCCAGTCGGCGTCGTTTAGTTCGGGGAAATCGTGGGGGTTGCGCAGGTCTTCGGCAGTGAGCCCCGGCTTCAAGCGCAGCGCAAGGGAGGCGACCTTGCTGCGTTGAAGTTCTTCCATGTCGCTGAAAAGTTTTTCGAGGGTGGCGAGGGACACAGACTTCAGCATGAACGAGGACCTTCGAGGTTGGAGACGAATGCGCGGGCGTCGTTGACGGTCACGCGTTCAAAGACGCCGCCGCCGTGGGAGAGCGCGATGGCGCACCCTTCTTGGGGGCACACGCCGAGGCACTTGGTCTCGGTGACCCACACCGACGAGGCAAGGCCGCGCGCGAGAACGCTTCGCTTCATTTCGGCGAAAACGACAGCGCCGCGGTCGCCACAGCCCGAGCCAAGCGACGACCCGGCGGCGCGTTCATTCGCACAGACAAATATCTGGAGTTGGGGCTGAAAACGCGCGCGATTCATCGTGGGAATGGCCTACGGGGCGAAGAAAATGGAGTAAGAACTCACGGCAATCGGTGGCGGCAAAAGGCGATGAACGAGAAGTCTGTAAGGGTAGCAAAAGGCGAAAACGACGTGGCGCGAAACCGCCGCGTAGCCTTCGACTACGCGATCGAAGAACGCATCGAGTGCGGAATCGTTCTTGTCGGCAGTGAGGTCAAATCGATGAGGCAGGGCCTCGCCGACCTCTCGGATGCCTACGCCACAGTCGATAACGGTCACTTGGTTTTGAAACAGCTCCATGTGGGCCAGTGGTCTTACGCCAAGTCGTTTCCCCACGACGAACGCCGCAACCGAAAGTTGCTCGCGCATCGCCACCAAATCGACAACCTCGAGAAAGAACTCGCGCGGGGCGGCAAGACCCTCGTGCCTTCGCGGCTCTACTTCAAAGACGGCCGACTCAAGGTCGAACTGGTGCTCGGCACGGGCAAAAAGAAATACGACAAACGCGCCGATATCGCGAAGAAAACCGCTGATCGCGAGGCCCGCTCCGAAATGGATCGCGCCCTGAAAGGCAAAACCAAATGAGCCCCGTGCAGGCTGCCGCGTTTCGCTTCGTCGATGGCGGAGAGGGCACAGTGCTGTCGCTCCTCGGCAATGCGATCAAGCTGCGATCAAGCGTGCCGTCGCCGCCTGGCAGTAGACGTGAGGCCGTGCTCATGGGCGCCGACCTCATCTTCAAAATAAAAGTACATGCATCCCGCAAGCAAGAAGATGCATTCTACATGATTGAAGGTCGCCTCTACGATGCAACAACACGCGTCATCAACGCGCTGACGAAGGCCACAGCCGAGACCGCGGCCCCATAAACGGCGCAGTCTGCGCGGCGGGCCGTTGCCACGCGAAGCCAAGAACCGCGCAAAGTCCTGTGAGGAGCAGGGCGACAAATCGCACGCGGGCCTCAAGGCCTTGCGCCGGGTCGGTCGTCAGCGCGTAGGCGTGCGTGCTTGGAAGAGCAGCCCACATCCATTCGCGATGATGGCGCAGTATTACGACCGAAAATACGAGCAAAAATGCACGCCATGGCCCCTGCCCGCCCAGGGCCATGCCGAGGCCGCCAAACGCAAAAGCGGCCGCGAAGCCCACGCGCCCGATGGCCAGGGTGTCGCTCGCGGGGAACCTTCCGAGCGCCGCGACCAGGGCACCTTCGAGGCCCAAGAGCAGCGCCGCACCGGTGGCAACGGCAAGGGCCGTGGAAAAAAGTGGAACGACCGTGGCGCCCCCCCTGCGCGGGCTGGCGGCGGCGGCGCGAAGATACCGCAAGCGCTCACGGGCCCCTTGCGACCACAGCCACCCGAGAGAAAAAGCGACGAGTGGAATGCTCATCGCCGTCAAGCGATCGACCGAGGCATGTTCGCGCGAAAGAGGGCCGACGAGCGACAGCGGGAATGCGCCGAGCAAGAGCAGGCGGATGCGACCACTCACCGACGAGCATCGTGCGAGGGAGGTAACGTCGGCGGCGGCGACCCGAATGAAGAACAACGTGCGCCGAAAAAAAGCCGCGATCAGCATGCCACGACCTCGTCGATTTCGCCGGAATGCTGGGCAATTGCCTCGGTAAGTAGGCCGTCGATGGCGCGGCCATCGCGGGAGCGAACGACGAGTTCACGGGCATCTTGGCTCAGTTTTATTTCGATGCCGCTTCGAAGCATTCGCGCGGCGACCTGCTCCAAATGCCCTCCGCGCACCGTCACGGCCAACGCCGGCGCGCGCAGAGAGGCCACGCCCGCGGAAACCGACGCGGCTCCATCTTCGTTCACGACGATGACATCCTCGACCCATCGCTCGACCTTCGTGCCCGGCGTGAGCAAAATAAATACGGGAAGTCCGCTCGCAGCACACGCGCGCAAAAGCCCGGCAGCAACGCGTTCGTCGGCCCGACTCACGAGGGTTTCGGGCGGCGGCACGACGAGCGCAGCCGCCTCGCCCAGCCCCCGCACAAGGCCCACGGCGAAGGCAAATGCAGCCGCCGATGAGAGGTGGTCGGTACGAGCATCTTTCGGCAATTTGGCGGACCGAAGGGCAGCGTCGCCGCCCTCGCCGAGGATGACCCTGGCGAAGGACGCCACCTTGTGGCCCGGCGGCAAAGGCACAATATCGCCTAAGAAAACGATCTGTTTGGTGCCGTCGTTTTGCACCGCGCGCATGCGCCCCTCGAAGGTTTGCGAGCCCCGGCCGAGGGCGTCTTCGATGAGGGCTGCGTCGCCGAGAGAGCTTGAAATCAGCCCGTGAACGCCGGGACCGAAGACCCCGCTAATGGGCCCAATGCTCCGCTTGCCGTGCCGAATAACGATGCGGTCGAGGACGAGTTGATTCATGGCAAATCGAAGGTGCGTTCCGCCAGACGAAGAAACCGGCGCTCACTGACCATGCCGTAAAGCATGAGAATTGCCAGGGCTGTGTGCACCGTGAGCGCTAGAAAAAAAGCGGGTCGCGCATCGAACGCGATGAACTGAAGGAGCAGCGAACGCAGCGGCGAGAGCCACGTGGATGCGACCTCACCGACCGGGGCAACTTGAGCCAGCGCCTCCGCGAACAGGGTGACGCCGACGAGAATTGCCGGGGCCAAAAGCGGATGCGACGTGAAGCGCACCGCGCTCGCAATGGCCGTCGCGAAGGTGCCGAGAGCTGCCGCGACGGACAAACCGACGAGGGCGACGGCGAGAGGGCGCGCTGCATATACCGGGGAAATGGCCACGTGAATCGCAACGAACGCGGCGACAATGGTGCCCATCGAAGCCCACGCCACGGCCCGTGCCGCGCGGCGCCGCGGAGTCCGGTCAAACAGGGCGGCGGCGGCAAGATTGGCGTTGGCCTCGGGCACCAGCGCCAAGGCGACGGCGACCAAACTGGGCAGCATCGAAATCGCAAGAATGGCCCGGGGGGCGCGCAGATTCTCGGCAGAAATAAAGATGTGCAAGAGGGCGAGCGTTTGGCGCACGCCCCAAGCCGTGAGCAGCAAAAAAAAGAGTCGGGGCAGCAGCACGCGCATTCGAAAGACTGTCGCATGGACCGGCCTGTGGCGAAAGTTTGGAAGAGTTCCTCCCCAGGAAACAAACCTGGGCATCGCCAAAACGGGCTTGCGTGCCCCGGGGCTTTTCGGCGAGGGTCTACCTACTCGGCCGCGAGAAATTGCCCGATGTAGCTGGGTATTTCGCAGGAATCCGCGGCGTGTGCGAATGTTCTTGACTTTTCTTCCTGCGGTGCGCCGGCGCGCCGTCGCCGATCCGCGGCCGGGCGAACGCTCGCAACGCGGCGCCGAAATGTCGTTCGTGCCATGCCCGCGACCTCGGCCGCGCGCGTTGCATTGCCGCCCGCCTCGACGAGAATCTCGACGGCTCGCGCCCCGGAAACGAACGTGTGACGATGGGGTACCCCGCCCAATCGCGCCTCCGCCGCGCGAATGTCGTCGGAGGAAATCTCGTAGCTTGTGCCCAAGGCCACCGCGCGCAAAAGCACGTTGCGCAGCTCGCGCACGTTGCCCTCCCAAGGCATGTCCATAAGGCGGGCCATCGCGCTCGGAGCCAAGGCGACGCGGCGCAATTTTGAAGCGTCTTGGGCCACAATAGCCAACGATATCGCGACGATATCTGTGGGCCTGGCCGCGAGCGGAGGCGTCGAAACGACGAGCACCTCAAGGCGATGGAGCAGATCGTTTCGAAACTGTTTGGCGCGCACCGCGACGCGTAAATCGACGTGGCTCGCGGTGATGATGCGAACGTTTGGCTGAAGGGCGGCGCGTCCACCGACCGCGCGAAACCCGTAACCGTCGAGAGCGCGCAGCAACTTGGGCTGCACGTCCAAAGGCAGTTCGCCGATTTCATCCAAAAACAGCGTGCCGCCGTGAGCCTGCATCAAGAGCCCCGGGTGGTCGCGATCGGCGCCCGTGAAGCTCCCCTTCGCGTGGCCAAAAAGCTCGCTCTCGCACAGCTCACGGGGAAGCGATGCGACGTTGGCGACGACGAACGGACGCGCGCTTTTGGCCGATTCGTGGCCCCCGTGGAGCGCCGCGGCCACCGCGTCTTTGCCCGTTCCACTCGGGCCGTGAATGAGCACGGGCACCTGCATCGGTGCAAAAAGACTGACCGTGCGCGCAAGGGCGCGAAGGAGCGCGCTCCGTCCGCGAAGCCCAGGCACCGCCGCGTGTTCCAGAGATTCACCAGGCTCCAACAGGTGCACGACAAGATACTCCTCGCCGAAACAGAGAACCGCGCCGGGCTCAATCGCCTGGCAGCGCACCGCCAGCGCCCCAACATACACGGTAGCACCGGGCCTACACGTTAACACCATGGCCCCGTTGAGGCCCACGGACAAGTCCGCGTGGTGACGCCGCGCGCCCACGCCCCGAATCACAATATCGGAAGCGGGATCGGTGCCCATGGAATGGAGCCCCGGCGCGAGGGCCACAAGAGGATTTTCGGCGTGCGACGCAAACTCAATGGCCACACGAGGAGACAACGGACGGGAAGACAGAGCGCTCATGAAACACCTATCGCTGGCGGCCCATAAAGCTTGCGTGCAGTCTGCATGCGTTTCCTAAAAACGAACGCTATGCGACTGTTTTTATAACGAATATTTCATGTGCGCTTTTCGCGAAGTTGTCCGCCGGTGGCCAGTGGTGACGACGGCCACCGGGGGACGGAACTCTCAAACCAACGCGATGCCGAGGGTCTTGCGGAGGCCGAAGTAAGCGTCGCTGACCGAAAACAGCATCACCTCCCGGAGCTTGTCTTGTGGCGAAGGATCGCCCGCGACGGTTGGTTCCGCGAGCACCATTCGGCGGGCTACGTCGAGGTCGCCGCAAAGCAAAAAGCCCGCGCGGCAACTCGTGAATTCGACCGCTTGCACCCATCGCTTCAAGTCAGCCACCTGCCCGCCCTCAAGAAAGCGCTGAACAACGACGCGCAGGTTTTCCTTTTCCCGGGTCTCGATCAAGCGCTCGAGATCCGCCGCCGTGGCCTTCACCGCGGCCTCAATCGAAGGGTCCACTTCCACGTCTTGGCGCACGATGCAGAGCGCGGCGAAAAACAGAACCTTGATTTCGAGGTAGGTCGGAAACAGCGTACGAATGACGTGTTCGCCGCGGTGCATGGCCATGTGCCGACCCGCCAGAAACGCCATTTCGAGGGGAGAAGCGCCGGAGAGAACGCGCTGCCCCACGTAAGAAACGGGCGGGGCAATGCCCGCGCAAACGAAGGCATTCGGCTCGTCTTCGCGCAGGTAAACGTCCGGGGCGCGAACGCCAAGGACGTCTGCGGCCCAGCGCAACGTGGTGACCGCCGTCACGGTGCTGGTGGCGTCTTGGCGAGCCTTCGAATCCAGCGCCGGCACCTGCCGCGCACCAACGAGCTGGTTCATGCGGGCCTTCGCGGCGGCCGGCGCAATCATCTCGAAAACCTTGCCCACGAAGAGGTTGTCATCTTTGTGGAAGACGTTCCGAACCCAGTGCTCGTTGTCGAGGCGCGCTCGAATCTTGGGCAAGCCCTCGCCGCGATTCGCCTCAAAAAAGCGACGCTCGTCGTCGTCGGCTTTCTTGAGAAAAACCAGCGCAGAGCTCATGCACCACGTGCGGTCTGCATCGCCTTGACGGGCGTAAAGTTTGTACAAACTCCGATACGGATCGACCCGCAGCGGGTCTTTCGCGAGCACCAAACAATGCTCGCCGACCGCCGAATCAATCTGCCCCGTGGCCTCATAAAGTTCCGCCAAGATTTGGCGTTCGACCGCTTCGTCGGGCTTGTACTGGGTCGCCATTTTAAAGGCTTCGATGGCCGCATTCGGCTCCACGAGGCGGTCGCGGTAAATAAGACCGAGGTTATGCCACAGCTTAAAATGCAGGTCCGCATCGGATATTGATGCAGTCTGCAGGCGCTTAACCATGCGCCGAAAAGCACGTTCAAGACTCTTCCAGTCTTTGCGCTGGGTGAGAATTTTGTTCACGCGCTCGAAGGCCTCGAGCAGCCGTGGGTTCGCGTCGAGAGCCTCTTCAAAGAGCTGCAGCGCGCGGTCTGCGTCTTGCTCTTTGTCGCGATAGAGTTGAGCGACGGTGTACACGTAACGGCTACGACGAATGGGGTCCGGCTCGGCGGCGATGATGCGTTCGACCGTTTCAATCACGCGGCGCCAGTCTTCGAGCTGTTGGTACAGGGCCATGAGGCGGTGCAGGAGCGGGAGCTCCAACGGCCGCAACTCGCGGGCTTCGTCGAGGGCGTCGATCGCCTTTGGGACGTTCTTTTCCTTGTCGACGAGCACGTCGGCGATGTCCAACAGGAGCCCGTAACGGGCGTCGCCGTCGAGGGTTGCATCGAGCTCCTCGCGTTTGAATGCCACAACCTGACGCCAGTCTTCGGCCTCGGTGTAGAGCTCGATGACCCCTCGAAGCGAGTCGCGATGCGATGGCTCGAGGGCGAGAGCCTTCTCGAATGCCGATATGGCCAGGCGCGCGTGGGCCTGCGAGCGGTAGATGGCGCCCATCTTCGCGTGAGCCTCGACGAGCAGTTCGACCTCGCTCGTGGGCAGCAGCGTCGTCAGTTTTTGAAGGTGCGCGAGCCCCGCATTGGGGTCGTTGAGTTTCACCGCGACGCCCGCCATTACGAGCAAAATCGCGTGGTCTTGGGCGTCGAGTTGATGCGCCGATGTGTAGGCACGCAAGGCTTTTTCGTCGGCACCGAGCTCCGCGCAGGTGCGTCCGAGTTTGACGAAAAGGCCGTGCTGTTCTTCGCGGGGACGATGACCCGCTTTGCGCGTGAGGAGGTTCAGGCACGACTGGGCCTTCGCCCAAGCCTGCGCCTGGATGAAGCCGTCCACGAGGCGCTCGGCCGCGGCCTCGGAATCGGGGTCGAGTTCGAGAGCGGTTTCGAGGGCGAACTCCGCGCCCTGCGAATCATCGAGGTACTTCGAGCGTACGTCGGCGAGGCGCACGAGACACGCGGATCGTTCGATCGGTTCCACGAGCAAGCTCTGTTCGCGATCAAAAAATCGAGCAGCCGCTGCGAAGTCTCCGTCGTCGACGGCGATGCGCGCCAGCCAGCGAAGACACTGGAGATCGTCTGGGTTTGAGTCGATCGCGCGCAGGTAAAGCTGGCGTGCTCCCGTGCGATCGCCCATGCGTTCATCAAGAATTTGCGCGGCCTTCACGAAGGCCTCCGCGCGGCGTTTTGGTTCGACGAGGCGGTCGCCAAGACGCTGCAGCGTGTCGAGGGCTTGCACGACGTCTCCGGTCTTCTCGTAGAGCCGCGCGAGCACCTCAAGAACCTGAAGGTTGCGGTCGTCGAGTTCGGATTGGTTGCGGTATGCATCTATCGCCCGCTCGAACTCACCCGCCTCGAAAAGTGCCTCGCCCAGTTGGCCGTAGATCGAGGCCTTGTCGCTCAGACTCGTGGCCGCACCGAGGTGCCGCTCGTAGGTGCCGACGAGCGCGTCGAAGCGCCTCATGTGCCGATAAGCGCGCGACAAGATCGCGTAGGCCCGCTGCTCACTCGGATCGAGTTCGAGCGCGGCTTCAAGCATGGTGACAGCCCCTTCGCTGTCGAGGAACTGCTCCAACCGCAGGTCGGCACCGCGGACCAAGAGCTCGACCCTCTCCCGCGGCGAGACCGCGGCCTTGATGCGCGCATCGATGACGACCGCGATCTCATCCCATCGACCAAATGTACTTGCAGTCCGCAAGTATCCGTCGAGGGCGCCGCGGTGCTCCACGAACGCCTCGAAGGCCTCGCGGTAAAGCTCGCAGGCGGTCGAAATTTCGCTCAGATCGTTCTCGAAAATTTCCGCGGCTCGGGCCAATGCGTGCGCCCCATCTGGACGGGCGCCGAGGGCTCGCCCCTTGGCCGTGAGAACCGTCGCCAACTGCCGGCGGTCGCCACGATCCGCGTGAATTCGCACGAGGGCATCGACGAGCGGGGCCATGGTGGGATCAAGCTCGAAGGCGCGCCCGTAGTGAATGACGGCCTCGTTCGCGTCGTTTCGGACCCTCTCGAAATGGCCGCCAAGTTCGAAGAGCAACTCCGCGCGCTCCTGCGCCGAACGGACCGTTTCAAGGGCACGACGGAGCAAGGATTCGACCTCTGCGTCGTTCCCGCGCCGACGCTCGAGGGCCGCCATTTGGCGAAGCGCGCGCGCACTCGAAGGCTCTAGTTTGAGGACCTCTTCGTAGAACGGACGCGCCTGCTCGGGGCGGTCGAGAACCTCGCCCCACCACCGCGCCATGTGGAGGCAAAGCGCCAAGCGCGCCTTCGTTTCGAGGGGGCCCGCGAGCCAGTCGGCCACCGCACCAACCACATCGGGCCAGCGACCGGAATTACTGGCAATTCGCTCGACACACGCTGCTGCGGGGGCCGAGGTAGGCTCGTCGCTGAGGGCATTCAAAAATGCCTCGAAGGCTTGCTCGGGGTCGGCCAGCGGACCTTCAAAAACATCGCCGATCTCGAGCAGGAATACCGATCGCTCCGCACCCTCGGAGGCGGTGTCGAGCTGCGACAAACGGAGTTCCACGAGGGCATCCCAGCGCTTGGCCGCGCGAAGGCATTTGGCCAATTCGGATTGGGTCTCGGGAGTGGAACTCGCCCCGTCGAGGGCGACGGCCAAGTCGGCTTCGAGGTCTGCGTCGTGAAGGTGCGTACGGGCGTGTTCCATCGCGCGGCGCAAATGCACGCCCCGGTTTTCACCCTCACACGAGGTCGCGAGCTCTCGTTCGAGGGCGACCACATCGCCATGGCGACCCGCGCGCAGAAGCAACTCAAGGCGCGCCTCGGCGAGAGGACCCTCGGCAGATGAAAGAGCCTCTGCTCCGAGGATTTGCAGTGCTTCGTCGTCGGCCTCGAGGGAGCCCACGAGAATATGCACCGCGCGAAGTACCCACGCGGAACGCTCCTCGGCGTCGATGAGGGATTTGCTGTGCTCCACCAAACGCAAGACCGAGTCGACCAAGTCTCGCGGATGCCCGCCCTGCTCGTCGATGGCGACGACCGCCCGCAGTGCCGAAAGATTGGCGGGGTCCATGTGCAATACACGGAACCAAATCTCGCGCGCTTGGCTTGGCGCTTGAAGTTTCTCGGCGGCGAGGCGCGCACGCTGCGAGAGCACGTTGATGCGGGCTTCACCGTCGACGACGTCTGCGAGGCGGTCAAGAGTTCCGTCGACGGCAGGCCAATCGCCTTCGAGTTGGTAAAGGCGTGCGAGCTTGCCAAGAGCCTCGGGATCTTCGCCTTTGAGGTCGAGAACGTAGCGCCAAGTGTCGATGGCCCGACGACGATCGCCCAGGCGATCTGCAGCAATATCGGCGATGCGAGCCCGAATGCGGGCCTCTTGCGTTTCGGACGTTGCGAATTCCAATCGCGAGACGAGAACGCCGTCGAGGGCCTCCCACTGACCGCGCTGTTCGTAGATTCGTTCGAGGCCGTCGAGGGCTTCGGTGTTCTGGCGGTCGTAGGTTTGAACGAGCTCCAAGTACGCCGCCAACGCGCCGTCGGCGTTGTCCACATGCTCTTCGCGAAGCTTCGCCAAGCGAAGGAGCAGTTCCACACGGCTCGCGTCGTTGTCGGCTTGCGCGACCCGCAGTGCCACGACCTTTTCGAGCTCGTCCCAGCTCTCGAGGGAGTCGTAGATGCGATCAAGTTCTTGCAAGGGCCTCGCGGCATTTGGCTGCGCGTCGTGGGCCCGGCGGTACACGGCCTCGGCCCGCGAAATGTCGCCGAGTTCGCTCTCAATCACGTCCGCGAGGGCGAGCTCCAAACCCAAACGTTCGTCGCCATGGGAGACGCGGGCGATGCCCTCTTCGAAGGCCTGCGCCACCGATTCCCAGCCGTCTTCTACGCGTTCCGCCAGTCGCTTGGCGAGCTCAAGGGACCGCTCGTCGGCGGCGTCAAGGCGCAGAAGATACAGCGAAACGCCCAGCGCCCGAACATCGTCGCTTAGAGTGACCTCGTAGACTTTCGCGAGCCGCACGCCTTCGTCGACCCGCTCGCCGGCGTCGGTGCAGTGCCGCAACAAGCGAGCCAGGGCCGTCGCCAATCGCTCACCATCGCCCGCGTTCTCAAGCCACGGCACGAGGTATTCGCGCGCCTCGACGATGCCAACTCCGGCACCAATCGCCCGTTCGAGAAGCTCGTAAGCTTCGATGCGCGAAGGCTCAAAAGCCAGCACATCGACGGCCGCGCGGACGGCGACCGCTGCACGCCCGGGCAGCCCCAATGCCAGCGCCGCAAACCGAAGGCGAAGAGTCGTGGCCTCGTTGCCATCGTGGGCAACCTCGACGTGCCGCTCCAGCGTCGCCGCCAGTTCATCGCGCTGCCCCGTTCGCTCGTAAATTCGTTCCAAATGCGAAAGAGCTGCCGCAAGCCTTTCGTCGATCGACAGGGCCGCGCGCAGTAGGCCAATCGCCCGCCCGTCATCGCGAAGCGCTGAATCGGCGCTGGAGGCCCCTTCAAGGAGCCATGTCGCCCGCTGCTCATCGGAGCTGCCCGGCGATGCCGCGAGGCTCTCTAGGGCCTCCACAAGCTCACCATGGCCCCCTACGAGGCCCGCCAGTCGCTGCGCCTGCTTCAAGGCCGCATCGGCGTCGTCCGCCACGACGAGAAGCTTAAGTGCCGCCGCAAAAGCTGCGGGTGCGTCGCCGAGGCTCTCTTCGTGAAGGCGCACGAGACGCGCAAGAATCGCCGCCTGCTCGTGGGCTTCCGAGGTTGTGCGGAGTTCGACTTCAAGCGAGCGAGCGACGCTTTCGAGACGGCCCGCTTGTTCGTCGATGCGCGCCAAGACCCTGGCTGCAGCTTGCGCGGCTGCGGGCACTTCGAGGAGCTGTTCGAGGGCAGTCAGAGCATCGCTGTAATCCGCGTCTTCGTTCAACACTTCTTCGTAAAGTGCGACGGCCCGATCTGCCTGGTTCAACCGTTCGAAGACGACGCGCGCGAGGCGGCAATGCAGCCGCGGCCGGTAGTCTCCACGCACCGTGAGCCGCTGCTGTTCGAGAAGTTCGGCAAGATCGCTCCAGCGGTTTTCGAGCTCAAACAGGGCAGAGAGACGCCCCTGCGCGACGGCGTCGTCGCTGCGAATCGCCAGCACATCGCGGTAGGCGTCGATGGCGGCGCCCACGTCTGCCATGTGCGTTTCAAGGGTGGCCGCTACCTCAAGACCGAGGGTAATTCGTTCATCATCGGCCACGGTGAGGGAGCGTGCGCGGCAGGCGTCGAGAAGAGCCCGGTAGTCTCCAATGCGGCGAAACGAAGCTTGGGCAGCTTCAAAAAGTGGGCGGTCTGCTCCGCCCGGTGCCAACGCTTTTTCATAGGCCTGCGCCGCGCGGCGATCGTCCTTCAGATGGTCGGTTGCAAGGCGTGCCACGCGGGTCCACAGGAGGCTCGCCTCACCGGGATCGTGACCCTCAACGCCGCGTGCGCGGGTCGTCAAAAAGTCGGCCAGCTCGGCGTGACGGGCAAGGCGCGACAAGAGTGTTTCCAGCTCCCGCGCCACATCTTCGTTCGACCCATCGAGCTCAAACGACGAACGAAAACGGTCAAGCGCGCCCTCGCCATCGCCAAGTTCTTCGAGGGCAAATGCGCCGAGCCGTGCGAGCAGCAACGCACCGACACGCGCGGGCTCCCGACGGGCAAGCGCGCCCGCCGCCGCCAGATACGCGACGCCCTCGGAGGTGCGTCGCGCCAGGCGTTCTGCGTCGTCGATGGCACCCTCGGAATAGCCATAACCGAGGCGCTCAAGGGCCGTGTCGAAAGCCAGTTTCGACTGGCCGTCGGCGTCGTGAAGACGACTCAATTCCGCGAGGCGCTCGTCTTGCTCAAGGCCCGTAGTGGCGTTCGCAATCGTGCGAAGCGTGCGAAGAAGGCGACGGGCGTCTCCGGTCTCGCGAAACAACACTTCGAGGCGAGCCGAAAACCGCGCCGCCTCGGAACCCGTGCAGAATACATCAAGAGCCACGCGAGCTTCATCGAGCCCTCCGCGTGCCGCCGCCTCGTAGGCATCGACCGCAGCGTTCGCGTCAGCAAGAGGCCCCGCCAGCAATTCGCCCAGACGAAACGAAAGGTCGGCCCGCTCCGATTCTACGGACGAACGCTCGCACCGGCGCTCCAAGATCGCGCGCAAGGCAACCCACGACTGCTCTTGCCGATGAAGGCGCTCGATCGCATCGAAGGCATCGAAGGCATCGGCGGCGTCACTCTCTGCGTCCAACACCGCGTGCCACGTGGCCACTGCGGCATCGGTGCGCGACGCGCGACCCTCTTGAAGCCGTGCGAGGCGGCGCAAAATGGCCAGGCGCGCGCCGGGTTCAACACCGAGGTTCAGCCGAAGAGCCAAAAGGCCCTCGAGCCCATCGTCGTCGTTTTGATGAGCAAAAATGCTCTCAAGACGTTCAACGGCCTTGGGCTCGTGGGTGTCTTTGACCTCCGCGAGGAGCACCGCCACGGCGGCAGCCAGGCGGCCCGCACGTTCTTCAAATTCTGCGAGGGCGAGGCGGTACGTCGTGACGATGGCACTCCCCGCGGCGAGCGACGCCAAGATGGAACCAAAGGCCTGCGCCGAGCGCTCAATGGCCGTTGCCCCAACGAACCCCGCGACAACCGCCAGCAGCTCGTCGTCGGCGGGATCAATGCAGAGTGCATGAATACGTGCCGCATGCTCTTCGTCTGCCGAAGTCCCTTGCGTTCGGGCGAGGTCGGCGACGCTTAGCCAATGCGCCTTGCGGTCCCCGGCGGGGCGATCATCGGCCGCGAGTGACCGATGAAGGAGAGACAGCGCTGCGAGGTCGCCGGCCGCTGTGAGAAGTTTGATGAGCAAGCTTGCCGCCGCGTCTCGCACCTCGGCGCGCAGGACAAGGGCCTCAAGAAGGGCCCGCGCGTCGACGTGGGTCGCGTGCGAATCCAGGACGATTTCCAAGCCTGCGATGGCACCGGGCGCATCATTTGCGGCACCGGCCAAGAGTCGCGCGAGCGAAACACGTGAAGCAACGCGCGTTTCGGTCGTCTGAGCTTCGTGGACCTGCCGTTCGAGGAGCTGGCGCAGTTTTTGCGTTTCGCCGGCGCGGGCCAGGAGATCCGCGAGGGGTTCGGCCAACGCACCGTGCAGCCCATGCTCTTCGATGGCGGCCTCGAGAACCCGGGCGGCGCCCGCGGCATCTTGGAAACCTGTATCATGCACGCGAGCCAAACGGAGCTGCAGCTCGCGACGCTGCCCGCCATCGGTGGCGCGATCGAGGGCCGTTTCGAGAACGGTCTTCAGTCGCTCAAATTGCCCCGCCGATTCGTAAATGCCGGAAAGCAGGACCACCGCGCGCGCGAACAGCGGGCTCTCGGGGCCGTACGCCTCGAGCACCGGTGCCACGCGGGCCGGATCTTGATGAGCCCTCCAGGATGTGGCTGCCCACGCGAGACCAAATTCTCCGGGCACTTCTTCAAGCGCGCGCCGGGCCTCAAGTACCGCGAGCAAACGCTCCGCCGCACCTTGAGAGAAAGCAGCCTCCAACACGAGTTCGAGGGGCGCGTCTCCGACGGGGACACACGCAAGCGCGTCGAGGCGGGCCTCAAGAGCGGCGGGCCCGTTGCCTTCGCGCTCCTGCAAATTTCCTATGCGTAGCGCGAGATGGCCACGAGCCTCACCCCGCGCGGCCTCGCGAAGGATGCTAAGTACACGCAGTTGCGCCGGGGGCTCATTCGACGCCTCGACGATGGGCCAAAGCGCCGTGGCGGCATCGACGTGAGATCCGTCAAGGTCGAGCGCACGCTCAAGAGATTTTCGAGCGCGGTCGGTCTTCTCTTTTCGAACCGTCCACACCCGGGCCGTCGCCAGGAGAATGGCAACCTTCGCGGCTATCGATTCTTCGCGGGCCTCTTGCCCCTCGAGCAAACGAATAAGCTCGTCCCACTTTTGCGACTCCTCGAAGAGCCCTTCGAGTTCGCCGAAACGTGCAAGCTGCAAGTATTTCTTTTTTAGCGCTTCAACTGCGCGGCGGTCAGCGGGGTCTTCGTTGAGAACGCGCCGCCATGCAGAAGCCGACAGCGTTTCGTCTGCGAGCCGCTCGCTTGCCACGAGGGCGAGCTTCGCAAGTACCGCAATTCGCTGGCTTTTATCGACGGTCGCGCGCACCTGCGCCTCAAGGGTATCGGCGAGAGCCCCGAACTCTTTCGCGCGCTCATGAAACTGGGCGAGGGCAACGAGCGCTTCCAGGTTCTGCGGATTGTCCGCCGCGACGGCCTGCCACAACGGAACGCACACCTCGGGTTTTTTAACCCGCTCCATCGCGAGCTTCGCGAGCTCAAACCGCCTGGCGCGCCGCTCCGCCTCATTGGTGCTGGCCTCAATCAGCCTGCGCTCCAGAAGCACGAGCTTCTCCCAATCGCGGCGCTTCTCGTACATGGGCCGGAGCTGCGCGACCGCTGGATCGTACCCGTCGCGAAGGACCAGCACCCTCTCCAGCAGCTTGATCGCCTCGGCCTGATTGGCAAAGCGCACGACGAACATGTCCGCGGCCTTCATCAGCAACTCGATGGCTTCGCCCACATCGCTCACGGTTTCGGCGAGTTGTACGAGGACCTTCGCATACTCGGTATACCGCTTAGCAGCCTCAAACTTCTCGAGGCTCGCGCGCAGTTCGACTACTTTCGCGTCGCGTGCCGCCTCATCGAGATGCGGGTTGCTGGGGGAGGAGGTCGAAGCGTCCGACGTGGTCGGGAGGTCGTTGCCGTTCGTCATGGTAGTTATGAAACCAGCTAAAAAAAGAGGGGCGTGCGCGCCAAAAATCGTACCATTTGACGAGGCCTCGGCGAAGGCCAACGCGACCAGCGCCGCGAATAATCTCGCCGGTTTCGCTCCGTGACAGCCCGAACCACCGCGCGCGAAAAGGCACCGGCGCAATGGCCTGTCGCCGCGCCGCCGCCGAGTCCGACCATCGCGTGTGTGGAGGGCCGCGATGACCTCTCGCGCGCGCCCCAAGCGCCCATGCCGTTCTAGCCGCGAGGGTCCACGCGAGCCCTGCGCGCAGACACCGGAACGCCTCCGGCCCTTAAACGTCTCCGGCCCTTAGGCGGACGCTGGGAAACGGCGGGCCACCCCCAAATCGTCGTTTCGGCTCGTCAAAATACAGAGCCCTGTTTTCCCTCGCGGTTGGTTTTCGGCGAGGGTCTTGCTTGATGGCGTCCGCGTTTCCAAGCACAGTTCGAAAAACGCTTAGCTCGCCGAGGCTGCCTCCCTCGGGCTGTCTTGATCGACGACGCGCCGATTTGAGGCGCCGCGCGGCTCCCAACATCCGCGCGAACAGGCCCCGTTTCGCTCGAATGTGCCGACGGCGGGGGCCCTGTCAATGAAAATCGGTCTAATCGACCGAGCCGCCCGCCTGTGTGGCGAGAGAGCGAACCGCTTCGCACTGGTTGCGGTACCGCGGCGCCATCGCCGACTTGCAGACAAGCTTGTTGAACTTCTTGAGATTGCCGATGGCGGCGGTTGCCTCTCCGGCAGTCGCTGCCTGGATGCGCCCCAAATTGAAGTAGGCAATGTGTTCGCCCTTCATCGGGTCGTTGCACTCGCCGCACGCATCTTTCGCGAGCTTAAACTCCGCGAGTGCCGCCGCCGAATCGGCCTTTTTGTCCATGAGATCGCCCAAGAGCGAGTGGAGCGTAAACGCCGTTTTGTCGCCGGCCTTCACGAACTTTATGCCCGCACGCACGACACTCTCGGCGAAATCGCGGTACCCGAGAGAGCTGTAAGTCTCCGCGAGCGGCCCATAAAAAAGCGTGTTCTCCGGCGTTGTCTCGATGGCCTTGCTGTACGCCTTCAAGGCCCCGGTTTCGTCGTCGAGATTGAGCAAAACTTCTGCCAAATCGAATTGCGCGTCGGCCAAGTTGGGGTCTTTCGCGAAGGCTTGCTCGAGGGGCTCTTTGGCTTCGTTCCACGCGGTCGGCCCGGAAGCCGTTGCCGCGAGTTTCATGAGCGCCAAACCATGCATGTAGAATGCAGATGCCCGCGTAGGATCGGCCTTCTCGACCCGACTCGCCGCCTGCGCAAGTTTTGCCCAGTCTTCTTTCTTCTTGAGCGAATTCAGCAGTTTGTCGTGGGCAAACAGGTTCGCCGGGTCGAGGTTCGACGCCTGATCGTACTTCGAAATGGCCTCCTCGAGATTGGCACCACGGGCCTTGTCTCCCTCGTTCACAAGCTCGGCAGCTTCTTTTGCCGTCAGGCTGCAACCTTGGATCGAGAACGATGCAAGCGCCGCGAGCGAGGCAAAAACCGGGAAAGCGGAGGTGAACGGGGAAACAAAAATCTGGCGCATGGTATGGATGGAAGGCTGGAAGGCTTTTTGAAAAGGCTGTTTGCTGCAAAAAAAACCGTCAGGTGCGGGCGTCGAGGAACGAGCGATCAATCGCCGGGCGTGAAGATGATCGGGTAGACCACCTGCACAACGCCGCCCTCGGGCTTCGGGAACGAGAGGTTGCTGAAGCCGCGAACCACGCACTGAACGACGCCCGCGTCCGGAAGCTCACTGCCGCCATCGGCCGCCTGCCCCACGGCCCCCTCGCGATCGATGATGAATTTCACCGAAACACGACCTGCAAGGTTTGGGTTTTTAGTCAATCCGTTTTCGAAACAAAGGCGGAATCGACCGAAGTTCTGACGAACAATTCGCTGAATAACCTCGGGTGGAAGTCGACCGTTGATGGTCGCCGCCGCCGCGCGAATGCCAGGCGATTTCGTGCGATGCCCGCTCCCGAGGCCGCCGTGGCCCCCACCAAATCCCTGCCCGGAACCTGTTCCGGCACCGTGGCCGATGGTCCCGATGCTGCCGAGACCAATGCCCTCGCCTTTGCCGCCGCCGCCCTCGCCAACGCCCGAAAGCCCAAGGCCGCCGGAGCCGAACGAGTCGCCGATGTTGTCGCCCCACATGTTGCCGCGCGCGCTGAGCGGGTCGCTCCCGAGAGAGGTTTCCTGGCCCCAAGGTGCCGTTGGCGCGTTCGGATCGCCGCCGCCACCGACGTTCAAGAGCCCGATCATGCCGAATTCTGCGGCCTCACGAAGCGCGTGCTCGCGCGCAATGTGTGGGTCTGGGTTGTCTTTTGGCCCCTGAACACCGAAGCGTTGGCCCGTGGACTTCGTGGTTGGGTTGCCCATCGAGCCCTCTTCGCCCTTGGCCCGCGACCCCGTCCCGCCCTCTTTGTTGTCCGCGGTGTCGGCGGTTTCCGGCGTGGGCTGCTCTTCTTGCTCGCGTTCCGCCGCGGCGTTCAACATCTGCTGCATGTAAAGCAGCTGATCGCGGTCGATGCCCTCGGCGTCGTCGGCGTTCATGTTGGGCATAAAGAATGCCAGGGACGCGATAAGCCCCGCATGCAGAAGGAACGACAGGCCCCCATACAAATACGCCGTTGTATCCAGGTTGCGGAAAAACCCGATCGGCACGGCTTTGCCGCCTGTTTCACTCGAAATTTCGAAGGAAAACAGTGTGCCTTCGAGAGAAATCTTGGCGCGATGCCCCGGCGCGAGATCGACCTCGTACCCATCGGTGGCGAGCGCTGTGCGGCGACCGCGCCCGGCTGCGATGAGGTCGGAGATGGTCTGCCGGCCTCCGGGCCCCTCGACGATGCCTTTCATGCGCGCGTGAATCACCAGCGAAACCTGCCCCGCGGGGCCGGCCGTCACAATCGCCATGCTCTGCGCGCCGACGATGGTCAGAGGCATCACAAATTGTACGGGCTTCTCCGGATCGCTGGACTCGCCGACGACAAATGTGCGCACCGGTGCCAGCTGTGCGGCAAAGAGCCGCGTCGTTCCCCAATGGACCGAAACCTGCGCCGAATGCACGCCCTCGTCCTCAATATCCGCGGGGGATACGGGAGGCCCCGAACGGAGCATCTCAAACGTTTCGTCGGTAACGGGGCCCGAGAGTGCGTCGCCCGACCGCGGTGCGGACGGCGCCGGGGCTCCGAAACTCGGAAGATGCGGGAGCACCGGTGCGGGCAGCCCGGGGGCTGAAGCGGGTGTGGCGCCGGACCCAGGCGCAGGCGGAGCCACTGGCGCAACCACTGGCGAGACCGGATTCAATGGGGCAACCTGACCAAATGCCATCGTGCCGGCAAACGGGACGCTCTTCGCGGGCGTCGGAATGCCTGGGATTTCGCCCACTTCGTGGCCGTAGGCCCGACCACCGGGGAGTCCGCCTGGGCCCGATGCGTTGCCGTCGCTGGCGCCCGATCCACTGCCGACTTCGCTGGAAACGGCGGCCGGTGGCACAGGGGAAAGCGCCGCCGCGACAACCTCTTCGAGGACGATTACCGTGGAACCGACCTGAATTTGGTCGCCCACGCGAAGCCTGCACTTGTTGACACGTTGGCCGTTGACCAATGTGCCAGGCTCGTTCCCCAAATCGATCAACACGACGTCGTCGACACCGCTCGCCTCAACGACCGCGTGCATACGCGCCGCGAGTTCGTCGTCGATCCGCACGTGCGATTTAGGATCTTTTCCAATCTTGACGATATCTTGCGTAATCGTCTCGCGGCGAACGGGAACGCCATCTTCGAGCCAGGCGAACGTGAGCGCCACCAATTGCTTAGCCGTGTCCATGGACCATGAGCCTTTCGGTCAGTTTCTTTGCGGGCAAATCAGAGATTTTCGACGGACTTGAGCATCTCGGGCACGAACGACGTGCGCGGACGAATAAGCATGGTCCGTACGGGCCCGGGACGAACGCGAATCGTTGCGTCGTTGGGGCCGAATCCGCCCGCAGAAAGTGGATCGTCGTTGAATTCGTAACCATAGCCATCGTTCGTATCGGAACGCTTGGTCTGCGCAGACGCGATCGACGCCCACGAAAGCGCGGCAAACGCAAGAACAAAAAACATCGGGCGCCGATTACGCATAGAAGACTCCAAATTTCGGTGGCTTGATTACAGTAGGAACGTATTGGGATGTGGGGCCGTCGTCAACGACCACCTCGGCGATTACTTAGCGCTTCCCGATACAGCGGGAGTGTCCGTCGGTGCCGGATTTTCCGCCGGCGCGGGCGCTGGCGTGGGAGCCGGCGCGGGAGTGGGCGCTGGCGTCGCAGCAGGCCCTGGCGAGGGCGGAGGCGGAGGAACATCCATTTCGAAGAATGCGACAATTCCGTCGATGTCTTCGCATCGGTCTTTTGCACGCCTCACCGCGTCAGCGAATTCGGCCCTGCCCTCGGCCTTGGCGCGGAAGCTCACGAGGATCGCCTGGGCCTTCCGCAACGCGCCAACGCTGTCTTTGCCGCCGCTCTTGGCCTTGTACTCCTGCCAGAGAATTCCCTCGTTGTAGTAGGCATCGGGCCGTTGCGCGTCGATGCGCTTGCATTCGTCGAGTTCCGCCTGCACCGCCGCAACATTGGCGTCGAAGTTCACGTCGTCGATGAGGCCACGAATGGCCAACGCCAGCCCCAAGCGGGCCTCGTAGCTGTCCGGCTGCAACGCGACGGCTTTGCGGTAGGCTGTCTCGGCGCGCTTGAAGCCTCGGAACGAAAGGTTCACCGCCCCGAGGTTCATGTGGGCCTCAAAGAACTTCGGGTCGAGGCTCGAGGCCGCGTCGAAGGATTGAACAGCACCGTTGATCTGGCCGAGCTCCACTTGAATGAGGCCCGTGGTGTTGAGCACCGGCGCGTAGTGCGCGTTCTTGGCGAGGGCCTGTTGGCACACGAGAGCGGCCAACTCGAGGGTCTGAGCGTTGGCCTTCGTCACCGCCACAGTCGCGGGTGCCGAGCCCTTGGCAGGGGCCTTGCCGGAAGCGCCTTTCTTAGCGTTTCCCTTGGTTTTAGCATCGCTGTAGTAATAGAGCGCGAGCTGGTTCAGCGCCGGCATGTAACCGTCGTCGACGGCGAGAGCCCGCTGAAGATTCTTCTTGGCGCACTCGCGATCGCTCTTGCATTCGCCCACAACATTTTCACCGCCGCGCTGCGCCTGAAACGTTGCGAGCTGCGTGACCGCCGCCACATTCTGAAACTGCGCGTCGCGCACCGCGGTTTCGAGCTCGGTGATCGCGGTGTCGAGCTTGCCCGTCTTTTTGTAGTCGTCGAGGGCAACCTGAACGCGCGCGTAATGCGCCTTCGGGTTCATCGCGAGGCTTTGACGAAAATGCGCAACGGCCTCGACCTCTTCGCCGCATCGCTGGTGAGCCAAACCGGCGTTGAAGATCGCCTCGGAAAGCTTGCCGCCCTGCTCGGCGTTTGCCCCCTCGAAAGCGCTCGCGACGCTGTGGCAGTGGCCCTTGGACCAGTCGTTTTCGAGGTCGTATTTGTAGAGATTCTCCAGGGCATCCGCGTAGAGACTGCTCGTCTTGCGGGTGACCGCTTCGCCGGAAGCAGACACGGGGGTCGGAGCTGCATTCGCCGCCGTGCGCGCCTCGTTTGAAGCGCCTCCGCACGCGGTAAGTGTTGCTCCGAGGAGCGCGAGGAAAATGGGGTTCGTTGTCTTGCGCATGGCCGGCCTCATTCGTCCTGAGCCGATTCGGGCTCGTTCTTGTTTGCCTTGCTGGCGTTGGTGCTCGAACCGGCGAGGCTCAGCGTTCCGCCCACGAGAACGGGAGGCATCTTCTCGTCAAGCCCGCGGCCGACGCGGTTTGGCGTTCCGCGAAGTTCGTCGATCACGTGGTATTCGCTCTTGTACTTGTCCGACAGCCACACTTCGCAGGCGCGGGAGTAGTCGTCGAAGTACTGGAATTTCACTGAGTAATCGAGGCACGTCTTGAGTGCAGGCTTCGCGTTGTTCGCCTTGAACGGCTCGGAAGCTCCGTCGAGGCTATCGAAGTAACGGGCGCGAACTTCGTCCCAGCTTACTTCCTCGACGGTACCGCATGCCGCCGCGCAGCCCTTTTGGTCCCACTCTTTTGGATACGGCGCACGACGGAAGTCGTCGACAAAATCGCCCCACATCAAACCAACGCGGGAGCCCGCCGCGATAACCCAGCGTGGTGGCGGCTCGGGCTGAAGATCAATAATCTTCTTGTATTCTGCAGCCACTTTTCCGATCGCTTCGGCCTTCTTTTTGTGCCACTCGACGACCTTCGTGTTGATGTGCTTGAGGACGTCGTCCTTCTTGCCGGGTCCCTTGTATTCCGGGAACTTAAGGCCATCAACCAACGCCTGTTTCTCCTCTTCGGCGGCGTAAAAATACGCCTCTCCGACGGACGTAAGGGCCTTCGCCAAGCGCTTGCGACGCGACCCCTCCGGCTCGTCTTTGTACGAGTCGTCGATCTTCGCCATGCCCTCGGACCCGTGGCCCCAAAGCTCGCGCACGAGCGCATATTCTTTACGGGCACTCGCGTCGACGACCTCGACGGGGACCATCTCGACGGACCGCTTCTCTTTGCGGCCAACAATCTTGATGATCGTGCGCTCGACCATTTTGGGTTTGGTCAGTTTGCGAAACACGCGAGCAAGGGTGGCATGCGCCTGCACGCGCACATCGATGGGGCCCTTGTCGATCTGGGTCATGCTGCCGCTAAGCGTGCTTTTCGCCCGGTCCCACTCTTCGCGGTCCGCGTAACGTGCGCCGAGGGCAAACGCGATGGCGGCGGCTTGAGCCGGCTTTGTGCTGCCAAACCGAGACTGAAATTCCTTCGCGTCGGCCACAGCTTTTTCGTCGTCGCCGAGACCGAGACGAAGAAGAACCGCGTCGCTCAAAGCCTTCTCGGACTCTTTGCCCTTCTGCGATGCGTACTTCTCGTAAAAGTCTGCAGCCGCATCGTAGACCGCAATGGCCTGGTAATTTCCGCCCAGTTTACGAATCGACTCCTTCGCGATTTCGGTGCCCGCAAGCCCGTAGCGCGCGTCCATCAGAATCTTGCGGACCTGAATCGAGTTCGCGACGAGCTTCGCCGCTTGGAACGATTCAGCTGCATTGTACACGATCTCTTCGATCTTTTCGCACTGCGAAACCTTGCCCTGCGAGAGCGCGGGTTCGCCGTAGGTCTTCCAAAGATCGAGGTAGGTGCGCGCGGAATCTTCGAACATTCGCAGGCGTTCTGGCGAACCATCGGGCTTGGTGGCCGCGAGTTTCGAGAGCTGCTCCGCCTTCAAGCGACGGATGTCGCATTGGATGCGCGTGAGGATGTCGCACTGCTCTTGGTTCTTCGTGTACTTGTCTGCGCCGCAGTAAAGCTCGATGAACTTCGGCACGTCAGTGGCCATTTCGTCGAAGCAGCTCGGGCGCACCGGATTTGAGTGCTCGCCAACCACGTTGACCGACTCAAGGTACAGCTGCGCGGCGAAAATACCCGCATCGCTCTCTGGGTAATTCATCGCCACATCGCGGAAGGCCAGCGCGGCCTCTTCCCAGTGCTGCGTCTCAAAATAAGTGCGTGCGCGAGCGAACTTAACCTCAACAACCTGGCTGATGGCGGCCGTATTTTCCTTCTTCGGCTGCACGTAGCAAACGTAGCGATCGAAGGCCTTGACCATCGACTGCTGGCCCTCGTTGAAGCCCTTGGAAGCGTACTTGGTGCTCGGATCAACCTCGGTCTTGGCCTTCTTGCCTTTTTCTTCTTTGACCTTCGCTTGGCCCGGAAGATTGCCCGATCCCTTGCGGTCCGACCCCTTCTCGTGGGTCAGCGCGTAGGTTTTTTGGTAGCAAAGTACCGCTGCAAACGCGGCCTCGGCGGCCTCGGGGGTTTTGGGATCTTCGTCGACGACGCGGTCAAACGCGGGCCCGCACTCTTGCCAATTTTGCTGAAAGTACAGCAGGTCTGCGACGTTGTACTTGAGCTTGTAGATCGTCGGCCAGTCTTCGCGAACGAGCTTCGGGAACTCGAATTTGGCGAAGTCTTCGGGCTTAAAGGCTGCGATGGAGCGGGCGTAAAGTTGCGCTGCAAGCCCCATCGTTTTCGTGTCGCCGGTGCCACGCTGACCGTCGGAGCCGACGGCCTCAAGGTGCCACGCCATCGCCGACTCGGTCACGAGTTCAGCGGTGTGGTTGGCACATTCAAGCTTCGCTTTCGCGTCGTGTGTACCCGCCGCGAAGGCCTCTTGTGCCTTGAGCTGAACGTCGAGTTCGCTCACGATGAGAGGCTTATTTGCAGGATTTGCCGCCATCACCGCCTCGGTGATGTGGGTCTGGTATGCGCATACCAAGTTGCTCGCGCCGTCAAGCTTGAGGAGTTCTTTGTAGAGAACCTGGGCCTCCTTGTAGTGGCCCGTGTCGATGTAGTTTTGGCCGAGGTCGCCGAGCATACGAAGGGAGCGATCGTTCTTGCCGGCCTCGTCGCCGGAGACCCCGCGAAAGAATGCGAACGCTGCCTCGGGCTTTCCGGAGACCGCATACAGGGGAACGATGTCGCGCCGGGCAGACTCGGCGAGTTTGCTTGCGTTGGGCATCTGCGCAAACGCCACGCCGTAGTCGATCGTCTTTTTGAACGCGTTCAGCGCCTTGGGGTAGTCGAGGTTGTTCCAGTGGACGTACGCGAGCTTGTACCAAGCATAGCCGAAAACCTTATTGCCCTGCTCCGGCTTGTACTCGATGACCTTCTTGTAAGCCTGCTCGGCCAAGCTCCATTTCGATGGGTCTCCAACGGCTTCGTTGAAGAAGAGTTCACCGAATGCCAAGTAAGCGTTGGGCGCGTATTTGCTGCCTGGGCGCGACTTGACGAGTTCCAAATAGATCTGCCGCGCGAGGTCGTTTTCGTTCCCCTGCTCGTGCTCGTACGCAAGGTAATAAAGCACCTCGTCGAGCTGCGGATAGTTCGCGTATTCCGTTTTAAGAGTCCCGTAATACTGTATGGCTTTTTTGCGCGCGATCTCGAGTACGCGCTTCGTGCCATCGACCTCGGCCTGCTTTTTTGACGCCTTCGCGCCGTCGCCGGCCTTCTTTGCGTCATCGCGGTCAACTTCGGCCTGGGTCTTTTCGCGAAAAGCGGCGGACTCAAGTTCAACGTACGATTCTGCAAGACGGCGCATGATCTGCGGACGGTCAGCGGCGTTCGATGGGGTTCGGCTGTACAGGCTTTCGATGCCAGCGATTTCGGTGGTCAGCATCGCGCGCGCGCGGGCCTTCAGTCGCGACGTTCTCTCGTCGCGTTGACCGGCGGTCATCTGCTCAGAGGGCGTGCCCACAGGCGGCCCCGAGTCGATGCGCTTCTTGCTCTCGACCGGCGGTGGGGCCGAGTGAAAGGCCATTTTTGGCTGCTTACCAGCGGCCGCCTGCGTGAAGCTCGAGGCATCTCCGCTCGGGCAAGAGGTGAGCTTTTCGCGGGCCGCGGGCATGATGCAAATATCGGCGGCTTGGGCAGCGCCGCCAACCGTGAGAGCGAAAGCGAGTCTTGAAAAAGTGCTCGAACGAAGGGTCATGATCAGCGTCCGCATTTGGAGGTAATGGTCTGGCGGTAGAAGCCCAATTCGTCTCGCCAGAACTCGCCCTGGAATGGCCACACGACGTGTTCCGCATCGGCAACAACGATGTTTCTCTGGGACTCGGTCTCGCTCACCTGTGCGTCGACCAAGGCCTGCTCAAGCTGGTTTCGCTGCGCGGCCAAGACGTCGATAACGATTTTGTCGGTGTTGCGAAGTTGCTCGCCGATTTCGTCGAGGTTGCGGCGAAAGCGCTCACGCGCAAGCTTGCCAACGCCTTGCACCGCAAGGGTGCGGGCGAGTTCCACGTTGTCTTTGATGTCGCTCCCGAGTCCGCTCTTTCGCAGTTCGGCGGGCATTTCCGCGAGGCGAGCGGTCTCGTCGTCGAGCATCTTGACGTAGTCGAGGAAGCGCAAAATCTGACGGTCGCCGAGGGCCAGCTCCACGACGGGCCGCACATGCGGGGCCAGGGCCGTCGAGCCCGCGCGCACTTGCACAAGAAACTTCTCGAGCGGTTCGTCGGTGCCGTCTGGGTACGTGGCGACGAGCGTGGTGAGCTCGTCGGAGATGGGTTTGTACTTCGCTTGAATCTTCGCGGCGACGGTCTGCGCGTCTTCGAATTGGCAGTTCGAGAAGTAGATAACGGCCTTGAGAACCTGACCCTCGGGGAAGTACGATTTCGGGAAGTACGGTGCCTCAATGGTGTGCACATTACCAAGCGCATGCGAATAATCGCCCGCCATGTAATACGCCCACGACTCTTCAAAAAGAGCCTCAAGCCAGTACTCGCTGTCGTCGTCGACGAGGTTCCAATATTTTACCGCGGCCGATAGCTTTGAGGAGTCAACGGTGGGCGCGTTGGTCACGTCGTCGACGCGAACCGATGCGGAATAATACGTGCGCGCCATCGACAAATACGCGAGGTCTTTGAGGCGCGATCCATCGTCGCCGCCCTGGCCTTCTTCAACCGCACCGACGATGCGTTGAAACGCTTGGACCGCGGGCACGCTCTTGCGCTGCTGTACGAAGGAAACGCCGCTAAAAAACTGCGCTTGAACGTAATATTTCGAGCGACGATCGACCTTTCCAAAAAGGAGCAGCGCTTCGTCCCACAGGCGATTGCGGTATTTGTACCGCCCCATCAGGTAGCTCAGCTCCCAGTACAGGTCTTGTTGCTCGGGGTTGTTAAACCGCTCAATGGCGGCGTCGTCGTACTTGCCAACGCGCTCCACAATATCGGCCGGCTCGGGCAAATCGGTGGCCAGTTTGGCAAGCCAAAGAAGTGTTTCTTGGTACTTCGGGTGCGACCTATTTTCAGCAATTTCGCTGAAGATTGCGTACGAGTGCTGATAGAGCTTGACGTAGTAAAGTGCCTTCGCGAGGTTGAAGCGCGCCTCGTCTCGGTTCTCTTGCGTGTCGCCGGCTTCGCCCTTGGAAACGCGGTCAAGAAGAACCGCCGCATCGGCGTACTTTCCGTCGTTGAAGAGGCGTTTTCCCTGGGCACCAAGCTCCGTCAGTTGCCCCGCCTCGACGGCTACAACCGCCTCTTGGCGCTTCTTTCTCTTCTTCTTGCCAGTGGCCTCGGGTGCCGCGTCGGCAGCCGGCGCGCTTGCCACGGGCTCTTTTGAAGCGGACGAATCGCCCCCGCCGCGGCGTGACTTTCGCTGCGCAAAGGCATCGGATTGGACGGCCAAGAGAGAAGCCGCGACAAGAAATAGGCGGGCTATAGGCGTTCGCATGAGGTTCCTAGGCGACAACAGTCAAGACGGAAGCGCGGCGGTCGAACGGGACGGCCGCTGCCAACGTCGGTCGTGGGAATGCTAGGAATCTTGGCGCGAAACTGTCAAGCGTCGCTGTGAGTCTCGAAAGATGTTCGAGTGAGGGCGGATACTTGCCGTGTGATGCGACCATTGCCCGTCGGGCCGCGAAACGCTTGACGAGGCCTGAATCACCTCACTACGGTGCCCGGTGCGGGTGGCTCTTTTGGGCCCTTCCGAACCCGCGTTCTGCACGATGATTCGCAAGTTCGTCGCTCTATCCGGCACGGCCGTCCTCCTTGGTTCCCTTTCTGCCCTTGGCTGCACAGCCTCGGGGGTAGGAGATCCCTGTACCCCTGAGTCCGAGTATAAGCCCGATTTTCCAGGGTTTAGTCAAAAGGAGGTCAACGTCGAGTCTGGGAGTTTCCAGTGCCAGACGCGCGTTTGCCTCGTGAACCACTTTCAAGGGCGCACCACGTGTCCTTATGGTAATACCGACAAGGCTTGCAAAATTCCTGGCACCGCCGAGGGTTCGGCGCCTGTGAGTGTTCCCGTTGCGCCGTCGTGCGTCAACCGCAACGCCGCGAAGTCCGTCTACTGTTCGTGCCGCTGCGCCGATGTGGCGGGCCGCACCGACGACGGCGCGAATTACTGCAAGTGCGGCGACGGCTTCACCTGCACGCAGCTCGTGACGGCGATCGAAACCGCGGAGCGCGGCCTCACGGGGGCGTACTGCATCAAAGCAGGCACCACGTACTCCGACACCGACGATAGCTGCCTGAAGTGCGATTCCACCAAGAACGACTGCGGTTCGGTAACCGGCAGGTGACGGTCTGTGCCGTCGCCGCACGCTCTGACAGCGGCTTGAGCGGTGCCCTCAGCAACAGCGGGCGCCCCGAAATCCTCAGGGACGCATCGACCAGGACGCGCACCACGCTGGCGCGCGATGGAGTGGGGTCTCGGCGGGCTGCAGACCGTATTCGTTGCTCCGCGTGCCCAAACCCTGGGGGAGGCGGCGTTTTGCAGCGCATTTCCAGCCCGAAGCCCGCCGCCCGCGGGTCACTCGGCAGTCTGTCGGCGACCGTGGGCCGCATCGGCGAAATTGTGGCCCGCGATTTTCTCTGGGCGAACGATCACCGCGTTGTCGCGACGAATGCGCGTGTCGGTCACGACGAGCTCGACATCATTTCGCTGGATCCACGTGGCACCCTGGTTTTTACCGAGGTTCGCAGTTACCGCAAACGCTCTCCCAATCACGCCACGGGCCTCGCCACCCTGCGCGGTGCCAAGCTTGAACGGTGGGGCCGCGCTGCCCGAGCCTGGCATCGTATGCATGCAGAATACACGGGTCACGCGTGCCGCTTCGACGCCATCGCGGTCGACCTCGCGGGGCCTGCCCGGGTCAGTCATGTCCGCGGCGTTTTTCTAGCGTTTCGTGGAATGCAAGACCTTTCGAACCTTTTGGACGCTTACCGATGACGCCCGCAGTTATCGCCGTCGTTTTGGCGCTCGTCCTCATCATTGGCGGATTCATTATCGCCAACCAGCGCGGCCAGCTCGCCGCTGGGCCACGCTCCCGCGGGGACGGTCCCAAGCCGCCACCCCCGGTTCAAGCCCCTGCGACTTTGCTCGCCTCCGACGGCGCTGGCGTGCCTGGCGTGCCTGGCCTACCTGGCCTACCCGGCACGGCTGGCACGCCTGGGCGAGGGTCCGAGGGCACGCCGCCCGCCTTGGACCTCCTCAATCCCGTCATTCCAGCCGCAGGCCGACTCCCGGCCGACGCCCACGCCGCCCACCCGCCAGTGCCAACGGCAAGGGCCGCCGGTACGCCCGCCGCGCCCGTTGGAGACGACCTGGGGTCGCTCCCATCGATTGCCATTCAGATGGCCGCATCCACGGCGCGCCTCAGTATTCCCGCTGGTTCGGCCAGAGAGGTTGAGGGCTTGCGCCGCCGACTGGCTGCCCCCCGCGGCGGGTTCATGGCCCGACTTGCAGCCCTGTTTCGAGGCAAGGCCGACATCGATCCGAGCGTGTGGGAACGCATGGAAGACGTCCTGTTGTCAAGCGATGTTGGCATCGCGACTACGAATCGCCTGATCCAGTCGACGCGGCTCGCCGTCGAAGCGGAGCGCGTAACAGACGCCGCATCGGTTTGGCGTATTCTCAAGACCGAGGCCCATGCCATTTTGGCCATCGAGCCGAAACGGGCGCTCGTCGAAGACGGGAAAACCAATTGTTTCCTGCTCGTCGGCGTCAACGGTGCGGGAAAAACCACCACAATCGGCAAACTTGCCACCCGGTGGAAAACCGACGGTCGCACGGTCATCCTCGGCGCGGCGGACACGTTTCGCGCCGCCGCCGTGGCTCAGCTTGAAGCCTGGGGACGCCGCATCGGGGTCACGGTTGTCAAGGGAAAAGACGGCGCCGATCCCGCCAGCGTTGCCTTTGAGGCAACAAAAAAAGGGGTTGACGACGGGGCGCAGGTTGTGCTGGTCGACACCGCGGGCAGACTCCAGACGAAGCAGCCGCTGATGGACGAGCTTCGCAAAATTCACAAGTCCATGGGCAAGGCCCTTGAGGGCGCGCCGCACGAAACGCTGCTGGTCCTCGATGCCACCACGGGGCAAAACGCTTTGCAGCAGGCGCTACTTTTTCGTGAGGCGGCGCCTCTTACGGGCATCGTTCTTACGAAGCTCGACGGCACCGCCAAAGGCGGCATTATTCTGGCGATCTGCGCGGAGCTCCAGCTTCCTGTGCGGTTTGTGGGCCTCGGCGAGCGCGCCGACGACCTTCGCACGTTTCACGCAAACGACTTCGTCGAGGCGCTCTTTGGCGACGATCCTTCATCGGCACCGGAGATCTCCGCATGACGACCGAGTCAAGCATTCATGGGGCCCACCAGACGCCCGGGCCAATTGGCGCGGAAACGGAACAATTTCACCGTGCGCGAACGACAGAGGAGTGCTCGACGATGGTTGAGAATTTCGAGCAACCCATGGTAGGTCGGTCTGTGTTTGGAGAGACGAGCCCGCTGGCCCGCTTCTTCCGCGCCCTCGACGACCGCCGTCCGATGAAGCTCCCCGCACTCCGCCGCACCGCGTGCCTAGCCGCCGCATCCATGCTCTCTGTGTTGCCTTCTACTGCGGGCATGGTGGGTACATTTGCCGCCGTGGCTACGTTGGGCGCGTCGAACGCGTTTGCGCAAAAGGCTCCGAAAGGTGCTAAGGGGGGTAAGCCTGCGAAGGCCCCGGTCGCGGCACCCGCTGCCGCTCGCGCTGCCGCGCCGGCCCCAAGCCCACAACCGAGCGCGGGCATCGACGAACTCGACGAACCACGCGCCGCGGCGAAGCCCGATCCTGCGGCCAGTGGCATGGGCTCGGGCATGGGCGGCATTTGCGAAATAGACCCGGCTGCCTGCCCCAAGGCCGAAGACCTCGAGACCGCGGCTGCGCGCAAGGTCCGCGAAGAGCTTTTCGCGATGCAACAGGTGTTCGTCGTTCGTTCCGGTCGTTTCGAGCTCAATCCGTTTTGGGCGTTCACCCTGAACGACCAGTATGTGAGCCACCCGTCCGCGGGTTTGGCCATGAACTACTACCTCACACAGGATCTCGCCATCGGCGTGCGCGGGCAGTCCTATTGGGGCCTGAACATCGACTCGGCTTTTAACTTCGAGAACCGCCGCGCCACACGCGTCGCCGTCCCGTTGAACGAGGCCCTTTGGGGGGCATCGCTGAATGCCACCTACGTGCCGATTTACGGTAAATTCGCTGGCTTTCAGAAGTTCATCTTCTCCTACGACGTGTACGCCACGGCGGGGGCCAGCGTCATTTCCACGCGGCCCATACCGGTCGTCGACCCGAACAACCGAAACTTCGATTACGGCGTCCGAATTGGCGCGAACGTCGGCGTGGGTTTGCGAATTTTCTTCAGCCGCTGGTTCGCCGCGACGCTTGAAATCCGCGATACCATCTACCCTGAGCTACTTGAGAACTTGAAGGTCGACGCCAATCCGATCGACAAGGCCACGTGGAACGGCGAGACGCGCATCACCAACAACGTGGAGGCCGGCCTTGGTTTCACGATGTTCTTCCCCACCACCTTCGAATACCGGCTTCCAAAGTGAAGCCCACACGTAACGCCGCGCTTGAAGGCATGACCCCCGTTTTCGCGATGGCGCTCGCCGTCCCTGTCGCTCCTGTCGCTCCTGTCGCTCCCGACGCTCCTGTCGCGAAGGGCATCGGCCCGATGTCCGAGAGAAACCCCATGCGTAAGCGTCTTTCCTCGCTAACTCTGCTGGCAACTGCCGCGGCAATGAGCATCTTCACGCTCGCCTCCACCGCCCAGGCCGAGGAGCTCAACATCACCGGCCCGCTGAAAGACGCGCCGTCGGTGCGCCGGTTGAAGCAATACCGCAATCAGCGCTTTGAGGTCGCGTTGCAGCCCACGTTCACGCTGCTCAACGAGTACCGTCACACGTTTTTCGCGGGCTTGCGCACGCAATACCACGTGAACGACTGGTTCGGCTTCGGGCTCTTCGGTGCGTTTTCACCGATGTCCGTCACAACCGACCTCACCGACCAGCTCGATACCTCGCTCGCGAAGGCCGATCGCCACTCCACGAAGAACGCGCCCAGCGTGGGCTACGTGGAGGGGGCGACTGCCTACCCTAAGTTTAGCGCACAGACGTCCACGCTGAGCTGGATTGCAGCGCCTCAAATGCAGTTCGTCCCGTTCCGCGGCAAGCTGTCGCTATTCGACGCCTTCTTCGTCGATGCGGACGCCTTCGTTCACGCTGGCGTCGCCTTTGTGGGCGTCAACGAACGCAAAGATTGCCAAACCTGCACCGATACCGCCTCCCTGAAGCTCGATTCGCGGGTAGCCGTGGCACCAACCTTCGGTTTGGGCATGAACTTCTACCTCGACGACAACGTTTCTGTGGGTTTTGAGTACCGTGCGCTTCCCTTTGCGTGGAATCGCGCTGGTTTCGACTCCCGCGGCAGCGGGCCCGACGGCAACTTTCCCGACGAACGCATTAACGCAAACGACCGCACGTTTAAGTTCAACCAGATGGTCGCCCTAAGCGTCGGTTACAGCTTCGGAGACCCGATCATCACCGACTGACATCGTGCGATGAGCGTCCGGGTGCTAAAACGCTCGCCTTTTGAAGGGTGGGCGTTTTTTTTGCGTCCGGGTCACGTTTCGCCGGCAGTGGGCGATTTCCGCCGAAAAGTGCTTGCGAAACTGGAATTTTGTGTCACCGGGTGCCCGTTTCTTGGCGTCCAGGGAAACATAGGCCGTGTAGCAGCCGTTCACCGGCCGACCCCTCGGCGGGTCTGCGCCCGGGGGGGCCCGTAGCGCGCGCGCGGAGGGGCGGATCGACGCCGGGAAAACACGTTTCCGTGCGTTTCGGAAGCCGGGCACATACGTCACCAGTACGCCGGCTAAGCCCTCGCCGAAAAGGGTCTAACCTCTCCGGCTCTTGCAAATTTCCAACGCGAGCGAAACCCCATCCTATCCCAGTTCCGCCCGAGCCTGGGGGGGACCCAATCCTCTGGATGCGAAGCAGACAGGAAGGTTGGGGGGACCGATCCCCCAGAACGCTTAGCGGGCTGGGGTAGGATGGGGGGGGCCCCGGGTCCCCGACGGGATTTGGCGCGCAGCAGGAAGGTTGTCGGCGAGGGTCCGGCTAGGCAGTGGCCGCCCGCACGCGCGGCAGCTTGTCGCCGAGCGTTGCGTTAAAGCCAGGGCAACTCGAGGCTCGCCCGCTTCGCCATGATTCCCTCGCCATCGATGACGAAGCCTGACGGAAGGCCCTTGCGCACGCGCCCTCGCTCGTCTTCGGGGATGGGCCATCGCTTCGCGACAAGCTCCTCGGCGATGCGAGAGCGGATGCGCACAGACTCGTCGCGGGCCAAGACCCTGAGCAGCGGCAACGGCGGGCTATCTGTATTCTGCATGAACAATGCGGCAACCGTGTTGAAGCGTGCCTCCTCGTTTACGTCGTCGAGAAAACGCTCGATTGCCGAGGGAATCGCCTGGTTTGTCACGTCTGCCAAGGCCGCGAGAACCTGGAGCTTGGGATCAATAAATTTCGAATATTCCGTGTCCCAGGGCTCCAGCCAGGCAAGTATTTCTTGCACGTAGACGTCTTCATCGAGCACCGCGCGTGCGATTCGCAACGGCCACCCGAGGGTGTCGGCCTTGCGCACCACCAGGCGCAGGGCGGGCAGAATGGCGGGCCCAACGTCGACGACTGCCGCGAAGACCGTGTCTTTTTCCTCGAGGTCGGTGATGGACGGCTCGCAGGAAAATGTGAGCCGACGCAATAAAGCGCTGGCCGCCTCCACGCTTTTCATGCCCACAAGCGCGTAAATAGCCTCTTGCCGATCGTAGGGCTGGGCCCGTTTGTCGCTCGCCCGATCCGACAGCCGCTGAATTTGAGCAGTTATTTTTTCGGGAGAATCTGCGCCGTTGGCTCGGAAGAAATCAAAGATGCCCATCATGCCTCGTAAGGACTGAGAACTTGCGCACGCCGGCTGCCGGTGCAAGGGCCAGCACGAACAAATCGACTTACCCGCGCGACATTCGCATCAGTAGCGCGCTTCCAGGGAAAATGTCGAGCGGTCCGACGACACGCGGGTGAGCTCGAGCCCCCGCCACTGGCCCGACTTGTAGAATGCATGGGTGGCATGGGCGTCTGCCACGGCCACAGGCTGCGCTCTGTATACGCAACGGCTAGGTCTTCTGGCGGCGTGGACGGCAGGATCCGGGGCGACCGACGGGCTCTCCGTATGACGCGGAAACACGAAGGCCCGAGACGTGTATTGTCTCGGGCCTCAGCTTCTTCGCGGCACCGCTGGCGGGCCTCCTGGTCTCACCAAACCGTGGAAAACTTCGAGTAGAACGCGCGCGCGGGTCAGCCCTGAAGGGGCCGGCCTTGGTCGTCGGTGTTGTCTTCTTCGACGTTCATTAGCTTGTTGAGGAGCGTGTTCAGGTTGTTGGCGACGCCGCCCAAGTCCGGGTGGTCGATGTCGAAACGCATCTCGGTGTTGCCGTTGGCGATCTCAAGGAGCCCGTGCTCGATGACCTCGATGGGCGTGTTGAGAAACATGCCGAGCCACAGACCGCCCGAGATGACGAGGAGAATTCCGAGCCCCATGACGAGCATGATTGGGCTCGCAGCTTCGCGGGCGGAGGGCAAGAGCGAGGCCGGAGCCACGACCGCCACAACAACCCCTTTTCCGTCACCGAGCTCCGCAAGGGGCGCTGCTGCGACAATCCACGCGCCTTCGTCGGACGTTTGCGCGGCACCTTCTTGGGCCGCTCTCGCCAGCAGTTCCGCTTTACCATTGACAAGCGCGTCGTCTCCGGGGTTGACGCCCACTTGCCCAACTGCGTGCCAGGCTGCAGCGCCGCGGGCCGACAGCACAACGCGTGCCCCCACGGAGGCGCGCGACAGGACGTCGGTCATGGGTACACCGCCTACAATGGCGCCCACGATCTTGCCGGCCTCGTCTCGAAGCGGGGCAAACGAGGCCATGAGTTCCGTGGCGTCGTCGGACCAGACGTCGCTCCCGGAAGTGCCGTCTCGTAGCGTGACGCGCAGGGATGGAAGCTTTTGAAGGAGGTCAAGATTGCGCTCCAGCGACGATGAATCGCGGGCGATAACCTTACCGTCGGCACCGACGAGCGCCACCTTCGCAAAGGTCACGCCCCAGCCTTTTGCCTGGTTTTTTAGATCGGTGCACTTCTTCTGCGCCAGGTCTGCGGCACCGCTGGCCGCCTCGATGGCCTGACGGAATTCGCCGTCGTCGACCTTGGTCTCCAGCATTCGCTCGACGCGAAAGGCAGCAACTTCAAGGCGGGCCGCGACGGCCTCCGCCTGTTGCCTGCCGGCGCGCCGAACTTCGTCGCTGCGACCTGTCATCTTCTCGAGCGATTGGCGCACGAGAGCGAAAGACAAGAAACCGATGATGAGAACAATGAGAACGTTGACGCCGATGATTCGCGAACGCATGAGGCCTCTCAGCCGCGCGGCACGGAAAGGGGCAGCCTCTCACCTCCGCTCGAACAACGAGGACGCTACCATCGAGTCGGTGTTGATCGCAATGATCCGGCGCAGATCGATCAATTATGATCGCACGATTCACCCACGCCCGCACGGGCTCCTGCTAACGCATCGCGACACGTGACCACGAGTTTTCCGAACGCTGCCCCTGAGCGCTGCCACGGCTTGCTCCTCGACGACCAGCGTTTCGAGGCACATCGTTCGCTTGGCCATCATCCAGAGCGCCCCGAACGCCTTGTGGCGGCGCGGTCTGCGATCGCGCGGTCCGGGTTTGCGTGGAGTTCGGTGGCTCCCTCGTTCGCTTGCCGCGATGACCTTGTGCGCACCCATTCTGAGGAACACCTTGTTCGCCTTGACGCCTGGCGCGGTCGTCAAGGCAATCTCGATGCGGATACCTTCGTGGCGACCGGGTCCGTCGACGCCGCACGCCTCGCGGCCGGCGGATGCATCGCGATGGTCGACAGCCTATTTGCAGGTGAAACGAACTTCGGCGTGGCGCTTGTTCGCCCGCCCGGTCATCACGCGACGCGCGATCGCGCCATGGGTTTTTGCCTCCTCAACAACGCCGCTGTCGCCGCACATCACGCGCGGCAACGGGGCGCGAGCCGTGTCGCGATCGTCGATTGGGATGTGCACCACGGGAACGGTACCCAAGACATTTTTTGGGATGATCCGAACGTTCTTTACGCTTCGATGCACCAGTCTCCACTCTTTCCGGGCACCGGTCGCATGACCGAAGTTGGGGGCGATCATGCCCTCGGCACGACGGTGAATATTCCCCTCGAAGCCGGGTCCGACGACGGCGTCTACCGTTTGGCCTTCGAGCGAATCATCCTCCCAATTATCAGCGAATTTGCACCTGATTTTCTCATTGTCAGCGCCGGTTTCGATGCCTCGTACCGCGATCCCCTTGCGCAGATGGCCGTTACCCCCGCGGGCTTTGGGTGGCTCGCGCGCGCCCTAGACGACGCATGTACCTTGGCTGGCTGTCGTAATACCATGTATGTTCTCGAGGGTGGATACGATCTCGTCGGCCTCGAAGACTCTTTGCTCGCCAGTATTCTCGGCGCGCGCGGCGCATCGTTCTCCGGAGCACCCGCGAACGACCCCGGATTGATGATCGGATCGGCCTCGCGAAGCCTTCGAAGCCATTGGTCATGCCTCGATCGGTAAACGTCGTTGCTTCACGCGGCGAGTTGCGGTAGGTTCATGGTCGTTACGGTGGCCGTAGCTCAGTCGGTAGAGCTCTGGATTGTGGATCCAGCTGTCGCGGGTTCAAGCCCCGTCGGTCACCCAAGTAGAGTCAGTAAACGGTGAAAAACGTCTCGTAAAACTGGCCTTGGGGTTTCCGCCCCGGGGCCTTTTTTTTACCCCCTCGGACCTCCGCGCCCTCGCGGTGTGCTCCATAGCGCGGCCAAATTCCCCCGCGGCGATGCACGCCCGCACGACTTCGGGGTTGCTCGAAACGCGTCGTGGTGAAACGCTGCACGCGTGAACGCATCCCTTGTCATGACCGTCCTCGGCCCCGATCGACCGGGCCACATCGAAGCCATCGCGTCTCTCGTCGCGGCCCACGGAGGCAACTGGCTTGAGAGCCGCATGGCGCGCCTCGCGTCCCAATTTGCGGGTATTGTACACGTAGAAATTCCGACGGCCGCCGTTGCCCCGTTGTCGGCCGATCTCGCCAAGCTTCGCGAGCGCGGGCTCACGGTCATCATTCAAAACGAGCAATCCGCAAGCAATCCGCCGCGGCGGCACCTTCGCTTGGCCCTCGAGGGCCAAGACCGACCGGGCATTGTGCGCGAGATATCCGCCGTCCTCGCGCGCCTTGGTTGCAGCGTCGACCAGCTTGAAACGCAACGCCGAAGCGCCCCGATGAGTGGCGAGTGTTTGTTCGTCGCCGTCGCAGACATTCACTTGCCCGACGGTCTCGAGGCGTCCGCAGTGCGCAAAGCCATCGAAGACCTCGCCGCCGACTTGATGGTCGATGTGGCACTCACCGAGCGCGGCACCGAGCGCGCGCAGCAGTAATCCCTCGGCCCCATCGTCGGTGCCTCGACTTGCGTAGAACAGTGGCCCGTGCTGAAGGCCTCTGGAATGAGTGACGCGCCAACGCCCGATCTTCCGCCCCTGACCCTCGCCTGGACCGACGAGGCCATCGAGTCGCTGCGTCGCGCGCCGGGAATGGTTCGGCGATCAATCGTAAGAACCGTCGAGGCCTACGCGATGCTTCAAGGCATCAATGAGGTGACGCCAACCGTCATGGTCGACGCGAAGGATGCGAGGGAAAAAGCTGGTACCGAGCCCGTTCACGGCTCGGGGCAAGGAGGCCAATTTCCCAATCCTGAAAACGACGCCGGGGGCCAAACACGGCAGTTTGTTTCCTTCTTCTTTTTCAAAATCGATCCCGCATGGCGTCGCCTGCCGGAAGCGATTCGAGCCGAGCACAAGGCGGCCTTCAGCGAGGTTTTCAAACGGCACGCGGGCGGAGGGCAAATCATTTGCCGCAGCTATTCCACGGTGGGCGTGCGCAGCGATGTGGACCTCATGCTGTGGCGCGTGAGCTACTCGCTCGACGCCATTCAAGACATGACAGCCGAGCTCTTGAAAACACCAATCGGCGGCTATTTGCAGCCCGCCGCCCACGAACTGGGGATGACGAAGCGGAGTCTCTACGAAGACAAGCTGAATCCGAACCACGAAGAAGCCCGGCTTAAGATCGTGCCAGGCCGAGCGCGGTACATCTTTGTTTACCCGTTTGTGAAAACCCGCGACTGGTACCTAACGACCATCGAGGAACGGCAAGCCATGATGGACGAACACATCACCGTGGGCTCGAAGTACAGCCGAGTGAAGCTCAATACTACGTATAGTTTCGGTATTGATGATCAAGATTTCGTCGTGGCTTTCGAATCGAATTACCCAAGTGATTTCCTGGACTTGGTGCAAGAACTTCGCGAGACCAAAGCCAGCAAACACACGGTGCGCGACACGCCAACGTACACCTGCATCGCGCGTCCCATCGATGAAGCCCTGAACCTTCTCGGATGAACACGCCGCTCTCTGCGCTCGCCGGCACGCGGGCGGTTCTCTTTGATCTCGATGGCACGCTCTTCGACACGCGCCGCGACATTGCCGCGGCGGCGAATGCGACGTTGGCGCATTTCGGGGAACGCGAACGGCCCATCAGCGAGATCGCAACCTTCGTTGGCGACGGTGGTCGGCAGCTCGTGGCACGAACTTTTTCCATCGACGTAAACGACCCGCGGGTTGCGGAGCTGATGCCCGTTTTTATTGAACATTACCTGGCGAATGCGTTTCACCATGCCACGTGGATTCCCGGCGCCCGTGAGGTTCTGAAGGCCCTCGGTGGCGTGACAATTGGCCTTGTGACCAATAAAGCGCGGCCCGTCACCGAGGCCCTTTTGTCGCTCGTGGACCTTCCGCGGTCCTTCGATCTCGTGATCGCCGGCGGCGACGGCCCTCTCAAACCGGACCCGTGGTCGTTGCATCATGCAAGCATCTCACTGGGCCTTCCGTGCGCCGAGCTCGTGCTCGTCGGAGACGGTCCGCAAGACGTCGGTGCAGCGCGCGCGGCGGCGGTCAAGAGCGTCGCGTTTACAGGCGGGTTTCATCCCCCGGAGCGCGTGCGAGTCCTCGGTGCGGACGTCGTCATTGAGCACATGGGCCAGCTAATTCCCTGGGCGCAAGGCCTCGCCGCCCTCAGGGTTGCGTAGGATCACTCGTAGGCGAAACCTCGTGAAGCGTTGCCTCAAAAGCCTCGAGCCGATCCCTCGCCATCGAAAAAAGGGAGAGGTCGTCGGACAGGTCGCGAGCCTCTTCTGGGTCGCGAGCCAGGTCGAACAATTGAAAGTGTCCGCCCGCAGATGCAATCAGCTTCATGCCGGGAGTTTCGCCAAAAATGAGCGCCCGTCGTTTCTGGGTATAGGGCCCGGTGGGCATGTCGACGAGGACGTCGCGCTCCCCCGCATACGTGCCCTGGACAAGCTCTGAAACCAGGCTTTTTCCAGGACCATCGAAGGAACCCAGCGCACCAACGAGATCAAGAACGGTGGGAACAAGATCGATGTGACCTCGCTTTTGCGCGACCACATGAGGAGTCATGCCCGGCGCCGCCACGATAAATGGAACGCGGACGAGAGACTCCCAAACCTCCATGCCATGCCATCCCATGCCGTGATCGTTGAACGCTTCGCCGTGATCGGACGTCACGATAACGACCCATGGTCGCTTCGAGGGAAACTGAGAAACCGCCGCGAGAAGGCGACCCACAGCCCGGTCTGTCGCCCACACTTCGCCGTCGTAACGAGACCGCGCGAGGGCGCTCCCGCCCCGCCTATTTCCAAGGAAATCCGGTGCACCCTCGTGCTCTACGTACTGCGCATGGGGGTCCGAATAGTGGAGCCACATGAAGTTCTTTCGGTGCGGGTCCGCTTGCTTTCGAAGCATGCGCAAAGCCGTCGTCGTGAGGGCGTCACTCGTCACCGACGTGTCTTGATCCGAACCAACGGAGTCGTCGTGCTTGAGGCGCGCGGACAAGTCCCAAACATCAAAGCCCCGCGCGATGCCCGTACGCAGGCTGAAGTAGTTCATCGCCGCGGCACCCATCGTGCGAAACCCCAGCGTTTTCAGCCTCTCGGCGAGCATCACGTTGCCCCGGCCGTAGTGGTTAAAGTGCCCGCCGTCCCTATCGGTTTCGCTCGGGTAGCGGCCGATCATCATCGGGCCGATGCTCTTGCCCGTGTACGACGCAAGGGAATAGCATCGGGCAAATCGCGTGCCGCGGTTTGCGAGAGCATCCAGATTCGGCATCGCTGAGGGGCCAGCGGGCGGCGTGGACTCGTCGAACCGCAAGGTGTCGATCGTGATGAGAAGGACGTTAACGTCGGTCCCCCACGGGCGCTCCTCGACTGGACTTTTCCTCACGGTATCGTTTCCATCCGCCACGCGAGCGCCCGGCGGGGGAGCCGGTGCGGTGTCCTTTCCGGAGCAGTCTTCGTCGATGCCGTTGCCCGGAAGGTCGATGGCGTCGGGGCCGATGGAGCGGTCGTGGTCGTTGCAGTCACCGCCGCCAAACCGCGACGAAGCTCCGTCGCGGTCGTCGTCCGACAGGCGGCGAACGAGCCGGAGCTGGAACCGAAACGGGGCCGACTGCGTAGCGAGCGCGGCGACGACGGACGCATGCCGCGCGAAGGAACGCTCCCCGCGAAAGGCGACGACCATCGCACCTGCCAGCGCGATGAGCGTCGCACCGCGAGCAGCAAATCCATTGACTTTTCTTCCGGCAAACACGTTCGCCCCGTACGCGGCGACGCCCATCGAACCCGTGTAGAATACAGGCGAAAGATCCAGTTCGTCGCGCGTCAAAACGCCGAGCACCCCGAGGGGCCCGAATCCGTCGCCCCCCGGTCCGCCAAACGCGGCCCCCGCAGCCGCCGCCAACGCCACGAGCAGGCACCCCACGAGCGACGTGGAGAGAGGATTGACGAGCCACCCACGTGGAGCCGCGCGCGACGCCAGCCACGCGCGCAGAGGGCCCGTCAAGGCGAGCACGACGAGCGCCAGAAAAAGCGCGAGAACCGCCGCGGCCCAGGCCACGCGCCGACCCGCCAACACGCCGGGTTCTAGGGAAAGCCCGTATTTTGCAACGTTCGCCGCCGCGACGAACCAAACGAAGCCGAACACAATGGTCAGCGGTCCGAGCGCCGCCAACCGCGTGCGCACGAGCATGGGCTCGGCCTGAAGGGAGCGCAGGCGGTCCATCGGCGTCGACGGAATCGATGACTCAATGCCCACCGACACGAGGCCAATCGCAAGACCCGCGCAGAGCGCCAGTGGCACTTCGGGCGTGAGCAGCAACGTGAAGCGCTCGCGAAAAAAGCTACCGCCGCCGCCCCCGCCACCGGCGGGCGACAGGGCCACGAACAGCGCGTGAACCACGGCCCAAGCGACGGCGCCGAGGGCCGCGGCCAAGACGCGATCAACGTTTCTAGCGAGCCATTTCACGGTATTTCCCGATGCTTCGCGAGCGGATGCGCACCATCGTAAGCCTTCAAAAGTTGGGTCATTGAGACGTGCGTGTAACGCTGCGTAGTCGAGAGAGAAGCGTGCCCCAAGAGCTCCTGTATCGCGCGCAAGTCGGCACCGCCCTCGAGCATATGCGTGGCGCAGGTGTGCCGGAGAGCATGCGGATGCAGATCGGCCCGATCGGCCATGAGCGCCCCTGTGCGCTGCACGACCCGTTGCACCGTTCGGTGCGAAATCCGCCGCCCGCCTTTGCCCAAGAAAACGGCCCGTGGATCGAGAAAACCGGCGGGGCCCGCCATGAGCTCCCGCGAGGCTAAATACAAGCGAATCGCCTCGCGAGCAGGTGGGCCAACGGGAACAATCCGAGTCTTATGGCCCTTGCCAAGAACCTCTGCGCGCCCGCGACCCAAATCCATCGCGGCGAGGTCGAGACCCGCAAGTTCCGATAGTCGAAGCCCCGACCCATAGAGCAGTTCAAGCATCGCCCGATCTCGCAGTGCCACGCCCGGCAAAGCGCGTTCATTTTCGTGGGTCGCTTCCACCACAAGTTTCACCGCATCGACGCTCAAGACCGTCGGCAAGGGGTGCCTCACGCGCGGCGCCTTGATGGCATTAGTGGGATCCCGTTCGAGGAGACCGCGTCGGCGAAGCCAGCGAAAACAGCTGCGAATACACGCCACGCCCCGGGCGACGGAGGACGTCGCGTGGGTGCGCGCATGGGCCACAAGCCACTGCCTTAGGTGGGAAACATCAATGCACTCTACACTGTTTGCGGCGTCTTCATCGTGGGCCCTAAGCCACGAATTCAGCGACCCAAGATCTCCGGAGTACGCCGACAGCGTGTGCGGACTGGCTCGGCGCTCCACGCGAAGCGCCTCCAGAAAAAGCGAAGTCGCCTCGTCAAAGGTCAACGTGCCAAGCTCCTGGATTCGTGCAGGGACGCCGCACGGAGGGTTTCAATGGCCCTGCGGCCCTTGGGGATCGCCGCGGTGAGGTTCTCGTAGCCTGTGCCTGTTACCAGCAAATCATCCTCGATTCGCACGCCAATGCCGCGGTACTTTTCATCGACCCGCGCGTCATCGGGCCGAAAATAGAGCCCCGGTTCCACCGTAAGAACGCAGCCCTCTTCGAGACGCACAGCCTCGCCCCGTCGGTAATAAATACCTGCATCATGCACATCAAGCCCGAGCCAGTGGCTCGTGCGATGGACCGTAAAGGGCTTGTGAAGGTCTTGCTCCAGAACCGCCGCGAGCGTTCCGTGTAGAATACCCAGATTGAGCAAGCCCTGACCAAGCACGTTGAGACTCGCAAAGTGCACGTCGTCGAGGGTTGCACCGGGGCGAATGACCGCAAACGCTGCCTCTTGGGCCGCGAGCACCAGATCGTAGATAGCGGCCTGCGCCTCGGTAAAACGCTCGCTAACGGGAAATGTGCGGGTCACGTCCGAGGCGTAGAAATCGAGCTCGCACCCCGCGTCGATCAGCACGAGGTCACCCGCCTCAAGGGTTCGGTCGTTCTCGCGGTAGTGAAGGATCGAGGCATTGGGACCGGAAGCCACAATGGGCTCGTAAGCATCGCGACGCGACCCGCCCTCGCGAAACGCGTGCGCGAGCGCCGCCTCCAAATGAAACTCGCTCCGGCCCGAAACAGCCGCCGCCATGGCAGCCTCGTGCCCCCGCGCGGTGATGGCCGCCGCACGACGCATCAAAGCAACCTCGCCCGGGTCCTTCTTCCAGCGCATTGCATGCAGAATACATGATAGGTCAACGAAGCGCGTTGGTGCGTCTATTTTCAGGCGTTGCTTCAGCCGAACTTTGGCGAGGGCGGCGAGAACACGCGTATCAAACGACGCATCGCGGCCCATTGGCCACGCCACGACGTCGGTGTTCCCGAGCAGTTCAACGAGCCCCTCGTCGAGGTCATCGATCGATCGGGCGCGATGGGCACCGAAGCGCGCCTTGGCACCCTCGAGACCTGACCGCAGGCCATCCCACTGTTCTCGCTCCGCGTTTCGAGGCCGCACGAAGAGCTCAAACCTCGGACCGTCACCCGTCAAGGCGGCCACGGACTCGCATTCGTCGAGGCCCGTTAGCCAAGCGAAATCGCTGTTCGTTCGGTACGGGTGCTCCACGTCGCTGTTGCGTGGAAACACGCGCGCGTTGGGCAGGAGAGCGAGAAAGCGGGAGCCTTCGGCCCCCAGAGCCTCAACAACGCGCGCGCGGCGCCGTGCATGCATAAGGCCGTCGAAGGATGGAGTTAACGCCATGTTGCCGTGGTTAGCGTGAACCCACAGCTTCGCCCAGAAGCTCGCGACTCTTGCCAACCTGCGAAGGAACGAGGTTGGCGGCAATCGCCGTTTAGTGTGGCTTAACCCGCGTGAAACGCATCTACGAGGCGATCGCGGTACTCGGGCGCCATCACCACGCGCACGCGCCGAATTGCCGTGCCCGCCAAGCGTTCCATCAGAAACGAGACCTCGCGTAGCGGCCGGGCCGGACCCTTTGCAAAAACCACCATCATCGGCCCATCGCCGTCTTCTTGAAAAGGCGCGACCACGGCCTCATCGACGTGCACGTCGTAGGTGGCATCGCCGCCTGCCTCCCGCACGACGGACTGGGCCCGTTCGAGAAGCTCCTGCCTGCCCTCGGGTTTGGCTGCTTCCCCGAATATTTCCAGGGTTTTGAAGAGTGCGCGGCACCGCAGACGCCCGCACAGTTTGGCCAAGATCGGATCCGTGTCGCGCTCCCACGCATGCATCGCGGTCGTGAGCCACGCGTCATCGAGTTCCAGGTAGGCACCGAGGCGAGGCTGGGCCCCATTCGCTGCCTGCCTTAGGGCCTCGGGAAAATGATCCGGCGTGTGGCCAGCTGCATGAAGTTCGACGGCGCGCCGAATCACCGCGCGCACCATCCATTCGGCAGAACGCGTGGATTTATGCAGGTATACCTGCTGAAACATGAAGAGCCGCGCGATGAGAAAGGCCTCAATCGCGGGCAAGCCCTTTGCGCCATCAATGGCGAGCGACGGTGCGAACGTAGATGCACTATGCACGCGAAGACTTCGCAGGAGCCACGGCAAGTCGAAATCGCCGTAACGAACGCCGGTCGCGTGCGCGTCGCGAAGCAAGTAATCGCATCGATCAACGTCGAAGAGACCGGACACGGAGTGGGCCAAATACGATAGCCTGTGCTCCCCGCGAATCAGTCCCGCGACGCGGCCCGCGGTGCCCTCTCCTTGCGCTTCCAAGATGCGGTGAACCTCGGTGCCCGGGTCGAGAACGATAGCGTTTGTCCAGTGTTCGTGCTTCGGGAGGCCCGGCACAGACTCCTCAAACAGGTGCGACAAGGGCCCATGCCCCACGTCGTGAAGAAGGGCCGCAGCGACGGCCTCACGGGCCTCCATGGGGGTCACGCGATGCTCACTCGGGAGCGACGATTCGAGGGAACGAAGTCTCTCGAGGAGGGCCGTCATGACGTGCGCGGTGCCGAGGGCGTGAGCAAACCGCGTGTGCTCCGCCCCAGGAAAAGCCAGGGATGTGAGCCCCAGTTGCCGAATTCTCCGAAGGCGCTGCACCTCCGGTGTGTCGAGGAGTGCGGGCACAAGAGAGGCATCCGCACCTTCAAAAGAAACGAGCCCGTGAACCGGATCGCGGAGGATCATAGCGGCAGCTTAGCGCGGTTCTTTCCGCCTTTAGGCGACACTTGGCCAAGCACGAAAGACTCGCCGGTTCCGTCGGCCCGGGACCTCGACCATCTTCACCGGACGGACCACGGGCCCGCCGCGCGGCCGCGGGGTTGACGTTGACGTTAACGTCAACTTTCAATAGTTTCAGACGGAACATGGCCACTCCGGCGCGCGCACAAACGTTTTCCATTTCCGAGCTTGCTCGTGAGTTCGAAATCACGACGCGAAGCATTCGGTATTATGGCGACAAGGGCCTCCTCGCTCCCGGGCGATCCGGCCAAACGCGCGTCTACACGGCGGCCGATCGAACGATTCTTAGGCTCATTCTACGAGGAAAACGACTGGGTTTTTCCCTCTTGGAGAGCCACGAAATGATCGAGCTCTACGATCCAACCACGGGCAACGTCACGCAGCTCGAAACGCTCCTTCGCAAGATCGACGAAAAGCGAGCGGTGCTCCAGGAGCAGCTCACGGACATCCGGGTCATGCAACGCGAACTCGAACGCGTGGAGAGACGTTGCCGAGAAGCGCTCTCGAAGCCCGCGCCGAAACGCGGCACCAAACTTTCGAAGGCGACCACGAAGCCGGGAGCCAAGGCGGGTACCAAGGCCAAGAGTAACGTCGCCTCGACGCCGAAGAGTCCCACGACGAGCAGCACAACCTCACCAAGGAAAACGCTATGATCACGAGCTACCGAACGCTTCGCTTTGGCCACGACGAAACCATCGAGGCGCTCCGCGAGACGGTGCACCGCTTTGCGCAGAAAGAGATTGCACCGCGCGCGGCCGCCATCGATCACGCCAACGAGTTCCCGCAAGATCTGTGGCCAAAGTTCGGCGCGCTGGGTCTTCTAGGCATGACGGTGAGCGAAGAATACGGCGGCGCGGGCTTGGGGTACCTGGCCCACGTCATCACAGTGGAAGAAATATCGCGCGCCTCGGCGGCGGTCGGTCTGTCGTACGGGGCACACTCGAACCTGTGCGTGAATCAGATTCACCGCAACGGAACTCCAGCACAAAAGCAGCATTACCTGCCCAAACTCGTGAGCGGCGAACACGTGGGTGCGCTGGCCATGAGCGAGCCGGGCGCGGGTTCAGACGTCGTCAGCATGAAGCTTCGCGCCGATAAGAAGGGCGATCGCTACGTCCTCAACGGCAACAAAATGTGGATCACGAACGGGCCGGAGGCGAGCACCTTCGTCGTCTACGCGAAGACCGATCTCAACGCGGGTGCCCGGGGGATCACGGCCTTTATCGTCGAGCGAAGCTTCCGCGGATTCACCCAGGCACAGAAGCTCGACAAGCTCGGAATGCGCGGCTCGAACACCTGCGAACTTGTCTTCGAAGACTGCGAAATCCCTGAAGAAAACGTGCTTGGCAACGTTGGCGACGGCGTGCGCATTCTCATGAGCGGCCTCGACTACGAGCGGGTCATTCTCGGCGGCGGCCCCGTCGGCATCATGCAGGCGTGCCTCGACGTCGTGCTGCCCTATGTCCACGAGCGAAAGCAGTTTGACCAAGCCATCGGCGAGTTCCAATTGATGCAGGGCAAGCTCGCAGACATGTATGTTGCAACCAATGCGAGCCGCTCGTACCTCTACGCCGTGGCGAGCGCCTGCGACCGGGGCGAAGTTGACCGAAAAGATGCCGCGGGATGCCTGCTTTATTGCGCAGAAAACGCTACACAAATGGCCCTTGAGGCCATTCAGTGCCTCGGCGGAAACGGGTACGTCAACGAGTACCCGACCGGGCGCTTTTTGCGCGACGCGAAGCTTTACGAAATCGGAGCCGGCACGTCCGAAATCAGGCGCATGTTGATCGGTCGGGAACTGTTCAAAGAATCATCCTGACGCGCGAGCGCCGATCGGCCGCACTTCGTCCTCACTCCTTTTGAACCGAGCCCCTCGCCGTCATGCCCGTTCTCACTTCCGCCATCCACCCGACATCGCCGGAATTCCGAGAGAATTCGCAGCACATGAGCGCACTTATGGAGGAGCTGCGGGCGCTCCATGCACGTGTTCGCGAGGGCGGCGGCCCCGTGGCCAATGCGCGGCACAGGGGGCGTGGAAAGCTCCTCGCCCGCGAGAGAGTCGCCCTGCTGATCGACCCAGGGTCGCCCTTTTTGGAGGTGTCGCCGCTGGCGGCGCACAAGGTCTACGACGAAGACGTTCCCGCGGCCGGGGTGGTCGCCGGCATCGGACGCGTCAATGGTGTAGAGTGCATGATTGTCGCAAACGACGCGACGGTGAAGGGCGGAAGCTACTACCCGCTTACGGTCAAAAAACACCTCCGCGCCCAAGCGATTGCGGAACAAAACCGGCTTCCGTGCATCTACTTGGTCGACTCGGGCGGGGCGAACCTACCGCGCCAAGATGAGGTTTTTCCCGATCGAGAGCACTTCGGGCGCCTATTCTTTAACCAAGCCAATATGTCGGCGAAGGGCATCCCTCAAATAGCCGTCGTCATGGGGTCTTGCACGGCGGGTGGCGCGTACGTTCCAGCGATGGCCGATGAGAGCATCATCGTGCGGGAGCTCGGAACCATCTTCCTCGCGGGCCCGCCCCTCGTCAAGGCGGCCACCGGCGAAGACGTCACCGCCGAGGCCCTGGGCGGTGCCGATGTGCACACGCGCACCTCCGGGGTTGCCGATCACTACGCCCTCCACGACGAGCATGCCTTGCAGATTGCACGCAATTGCATCGCCCGTTTGAACTGGAAAAAAGTCGTCGACATTGATGTGCGTGAACCCGTGCCGCCGAAGTACGATTCCCAGGAGATTTACGGGATTATTCCCAAGCAGTTGCGCCTTCCCTACGACGTGCGCGAGGTCATTGCGCGGGTCGTCGACGGCAGCGACTTCGACGAGTTCAAGGCACTTTTTGGAAGCACGCTCGTATGCGGTTTCGCGCGCATCCACGGCTACCCGGTGGGCATCGTTGGCAACAACGGGATTCTGTTTTCCGAGTCGGCCCAGAAAGGCGCGCACTTCGTTGAGCTGTGCGCCCAGCGGCGCATCCCGCTCGTCTTCCTCCAAAATATCACGGGCTTCATGGTGGGCAAAAAGCACGAGGCCGCGGGCATCGCAAAGCACGGCGCCAAGATGGTCATGGCCGTTTCTTGCGCCCAGGTTCCGAAGTTCACGGTGATCATCGGCGGGAGCTTTGGCGCGGGAAATTACGGCATGTGCGGCCGCGCGTACGACCCTCGATTTCTCTTCATGTGGCCCAATGCCCGCATCTCCGTGATGGGCGGCGAGCAGGCCGCCGGGGTGCTGATGGACGTGAAACGGACGGCGGCGAAGAAGGCCGGGCTCCCGATTGACGCCGATACGGAGGCCGCTGGCCGCGATCGGATCATTGCAGACTACAACGAGATGGGTCATCCATTTTACTCGACGGCACGCCTCTGGGACGACGGCATCATCGACCCCGCCGACACGCGACGCGTGCTCGGTCTCGCCATTTCCGCCTCGCTGAATGCACCCGTTCCCGAGACGAAATTCGGCGTCTTCCGCATGTAAGGCTTCACCATGTTTTCAAAGATCTTGATCGCAAATCGCGGGGAAATTGCCTGTCGAATCATGCGCACCGCGCGAGGCCTGGGCGTTAAAACGGTGGCCGTCTATTCCGACGCCGACGCAAACGCGATGCATCGCCTCGCCGCAGATGAGGCCGTTCACCTGCCGGGAAATCTTGCGCGCGAGACCTACCTGCTCATGGACAAGCTCATCGCCGCGGCCACCAAAACGGGGGCCGAGGCTGTGCACCCGGGGTACGGTTTTCTGTCCGAGAATGCGGACTTCGCCCGGGCGTGCGCTGCCGCCAACCTTGCCTTCATCGGGCCTTCGCCCAGCGCGATTTCGGCCATGGGCTCGAAGTCTGCGGCGAAGTCTCGCATGGAAAAAGCCGGGGTTCCCCTCGTTCCTGGCTACCACGGCGACAGCCAAGACGACGAGACCCTGCGCGCTGCCGCACGGGCCATCGGGTTTCCTGTGCTGCTGAAAGCAACCGCGGGCGGCGGCGGAAAGGGCATGCGCGTTGTCGGTGACGATGCGTCATTCTTTGAGGCTTTGGCATCGGCCCGCCGCGAGGCCACAAGCTCTTTCGGCGACGCCAGAATGCTCGTCGAAAGGTACCTCACGCGTCCACGGCATGTTGAGGTTCAGGTCTTTTGCGATCGCCATGGCCACGGCGTGTACCTCTTCGAGCGCGACTGCTCGATCCAGCGCCGGCACCAGAAAATTGTCGAAGAAGCGCCCGCTCCGCACCTGCCAGAAACCCTGCGAAAGCGCATGGGCGAGAGCGCCGTCGAGGCCGCGAAAGCCATCGCGTACGAGGGCGCTGGCACCGTCGAGTTTCTCTTGGACGAAGACGGATCTTACTACTTCATGGAGATGAACACGCGGCTTCAGGTGGAGCACCCGGTCACCGAAATGATCGTCGGACAAGACTTGGTAGAGTGGCAACTCCGCGTGGCTTGCGGTGAGGAGCTTCCTCGCACGCAGGAAGAATTGGTCATCGACGGGCACGCCATTGAGGTGCGCCTGTGCGCGGAAGACCCGGAAAATGGCTACCTTCCATCCACTGGAACCTTGCACGTGATGCGGCCTCCAGAACTCGGGGTCGGCGTGCGCCTCGACACGGGTGTGCGTGAAGGCGACGCGGTCACCCCGTTTTACGATCCGATGATCGCCAAACTCATCGCCCACGGCTCCACGCGCGACGAAGCCGCCTCGCGGCTTGCGAAGGCCCTCGAGCAGTTGCGCGTGGCGGGTGTGAAGACAAATGCGACGCTCCTGCACCGCATCGTGTCGAGTGCTCCCTTTCTTGCGGGGGACGTCGACACGGGGTTTCTTTCGCGCCACGAGGCGCACCTCAAGGGCGATGAAACACAGCGATTTCTCGCAGCGCATGTGGCGGCCATGTTTCTGGCGCGCTCCCATTGCACAGCGCACTCAGCGCCAGGCAACGACACTTTTTCGCCTTGGGGCCAAACAGATTCATGGGAGCCCGTAGGCCCTCGGCCCGTTCCGATCATGATTGAAGACAAGGGCGTGCCGCTGCGGTTCTCCCTTGTCGCCGTGGACGCAGAGTCATTTTCGCTCGCCCACCGCAGCAAAACCATCGCTTCGCGCCTCGCCCTCGAACACACATTTGATGCACTCTACACGTTTACCGTTGAGCACGCGGAGGGGCGGGCGTACGTGCACCGCGTGGGAGAAGTTGTCCACGTTTTCCTCAAAGGCGAGCACTACGAATTTGCCCTTCCTACCCTCACTTACGCTGGGAAAGAGGCCACCAACGGCGACTTCAAAGCACCGTTGCACGGGCGTGTTGTCGCCCATCTCGTGAAGCCCGGAACAAGCGTCGAGAGCGGTGCAACGCTCATGGTTCTTGAGGCGATGAAGATGGAGCACGCCATCGCGGCGCCTAGTGCGGGCACCGTCATTGCGTTTCACTGGGCCGAGGGCAGCTTCGTCGAAGAGGGGGCCGTCTTGCTGGCGTTTGAGGCTCTTGCCGCCGAAGCAACGTAGGTCGTTCCCGCCGCCTCACATCGCGCGCTTGCCGATCTTGAAATACGGTTTTCCTCGGCGCGTTCCAGCTTCGGTCACGGCGAGGACGGCCATGTTGAGCGCGCGAATGCGACCGTCGCGCTCAAAACGCACATGCAGTCTCTCGCCGTCATCCTTCAGCACGTCGCCTTCACCGAAGGCAAAGTGTTCCACGACGGCACCTTGCATCCCGGGCCGGTCGTTCTGCGGGGATTCCGAGCCAATTTGCGGTGCCTTTGGCGCCTGAACGGCTCGGCCGATCGCCGCGCGAATGACACGAATGGGCTCGGGCACCATGGAGTTGCTGGCCTCGGCGAGGGCCGCCCACGCGCCCGCCACCGCCGGCATCGTGCTGCCGCCGCGGCCGAATGTCGCCGCAATCTCACTGGCCTCCCGGGGGCGCGGCAGGGCTGGATTTCCTGCTATTTCGGCCTCCAACTGAAAGAGCCAAACGCCTGCGTCGGCGCGCATCGTGCGAACAATATCCGTGTTGGTAAAACCGCTGACGAGAATCTCGCCGCCATCGATGCGTGCACTCTCCAAGCATCCAGCCGAGACGCGCTCCCCGAAAGAATCGCGCACCGCGAGCACGCAGCGCGAGGTGACGGCAAGGCTTCCGCGCGAGAGGCCGAAGGCACCATCGATCATGACGGCCTCCACGGGCCCGTCGATGCGGCGACCCACCTCGCGCTGACCGGCGACGCTGTCGAAGGAGCGCACCTCCACGTCGCGCAATACGGCTGAACCTCGGAAAGTTCCACTCGAAAGCCCTGCCATCTCGATGCATTCCACGAGCGCGGTCGGCCAGACATCGCCCTTTTCCAAAAGCACGAGCGAATGGTCGATGCCTTCGATGCGTTTCGTCTTCATGGCGCGGACTTTTCTGGGAGCAGCGGAGCGGCAGGCGCTGGGCCAGGAATCGGCGTTTCGGCGGGAGTGGCACTCGGGGCCTGGGAGGGGGCCTCCGGCGATGGGAGCGGTGTTGGACGGCCCCTAGGTGGCTCGTTGTCACCGGGGCTCGCCACCGGAACGCCAGGGGCCTTGGTGAGGTCCTCTACGGCGTGGTCCGGGCAGCCCGGAGTATTCGTGTCGCGAATCGGCCCGATTTCCGCCGGGCACGGGTCGTTCTTGTCGATCAGTCCGTCGCCGTCGCTGTCCACGTCCCGCGGCGCGTAACGCACGGCGAAGGTCATGCGAAAATCCGGGGCGCCCAAATCGGGGCCGGAGACAACAAAGCTGCGCCCCACCCCGGCCACAAGGGCAAGCTCCCCGGCCCACGCGGGGGCGCTGCTCAAAGTACCCAGGAAATCAACGGTTTGCCGCGCATCGACGAGGGACGGAAGCGCCCAAGTTTCAACACCTACAGCGAGCATCCGTCGTATAGGCAATATATCGTATGCGGCCGCAGCAGCAATGAGAAGCTGAGAGCCCCACTTGACATCAAAGACGCTGTGCCGCCGTCGAACTCGCGCGCCCAGGTCGATCGCGGCGCGAAACGGGCCGCTCACGTAATCGCCGGTGACCGTGGGCTGGCCCATCACCCCGTGCTCCGATGCAAAGGCGCCGGACATGCCGGTGGGCGCTGTGATCGCCGCGGTAAACGCCAGGCCGAAACCCTCGCCGACGAGCCCCTGCGAGGGCACGCGGGGGCGCTCGAGGGCCGCCCACCGAACCTGCGACCGGACGTCGCCGATGCCCGTCTGCCGCAGCGCTTGCCCGGCGTTCGCCCCCGCCAAACCCGGCCCAGAGGCGCTCAAGACCGAGTCGAGGGCAACGCCAACCTCGAGCCCCGCGCCAAGGCCAAAGGCGAAGAGCCAGCTGCCGGTCAGCTGGCTGTCGACGAGACTCACCCGCTGGCCATCAGGACTCGCAGTCGGCACAATGACCGCGATCGCGTTGCGTATATGCGAGACTTGAAACCCAAAACCGGCGTCCAGCGGGGAGAGTACGTCCGACGAGCCCAGTGCCGCAAACGGCGAAGCCCCTGGATTTGCCAGCAAAGTGTCGAGCTTGGTGCAACTCGCGTCGCCCTCGCACCGGGCGAAAGCCCGGGGTGCCGCAAGAACAAGAACCGCTGCAAGGCCAACACGCGCGAATTTCATCCGCATAAGGTTACCCGATCGGCGCGGGGGTCGGCGAGAAAGGCGCAATGCCCACAAACTCGCCAGCACCCCAAAACACCCGCGGCCCCGCCGAATCTGGGCGCACCGCAAGCCCAGCCCCGGTCCGCCAAAGGACCGCGCCGTCCCGGACAAAACCAAGGCCTGGGCACCCACAAAAAAAAAGCCCCCACCGAAGTGAGAGCCCCCTTTTTACCACAAACCCCACCTCACGCGGAGGCGGTCTCCGCGGGCATGAATTCAATCATAGCCATTGGAGCGTTATCACCGCGCCGTGGCCCGAGTTTGACGATTCGCGTGTAACCACCGGGCCGGCCCGCAAAACGCTTCGCGTACGTTAGAAGAATCTTCTCGACGAGGTCGACCTCAACGAGAATGCCGCCCGGCTCGGTCCGCGTGGCCTTGCGTGGAAGCTCAGACTCCAGGGCTCGGACCAGATTAAGCCGATCCCCGCGCTGGGCGGGGGTCAGGTCGACCTGGGGCGTGAACGCAATCGCTCCGACACGGCGAGCCTTCGTGATGAGCTTCTCCGCGACGCGGCGAAGCTCCTTGGCTTTCGCATCGGTCGTGATGATGCGCTCGTTCATAATAAGGTTCGCTGCGAGGTTGCGAAACATCGCGCGGCGGTGAGAGGAATTGCGGCCGAACTTTCGGCCGTCGTTCAAGTGACGCATGGGGGCTTCCGACGGGGCTTCGTAAAAAAAAGAACCGCTACTAGTTCTGTTGCTGCTGGACTTTCCAGCGGTCAATCATCAGCGGCCAGTTGTCGATCTTCATGCCGAGATTGAGTCCCATGTTGACCAAGATTTCCTTGATCTCCTTGAGGCTCTTGCGGCCAAAGTTCTTGGTCTTGAGCATATCTTGCTCGCTCTTTTGCACGAGCTCGCCGATAAGCGTGATGTTCGCGTTCTGCAAACAGTTCTGCGATCGAACGCTAAGTTCGAGCTCGTCTACGGAGCGGAAAAGATTCTCGTTAATCGGCTCATCGGCCTTCGAAGGCGAGATGTATGCCGTTTCTTCGGTTTCTTCGAAGTTGACGAAGATCGAGATCTGCTCCTTGAGAATCTTGGCCGCATACGCCACTGCGTCGCGAGGCGACACGCTGCCGTTCGTCCAAACTTCCAGAATCAGTTTGTCGTAGTCTGTGACCTGACCAACGCGCGCATTGGTCACCGCGTAATTGACCTTCGTCACGGGCGCATACAGCGCGTCGATCGGAATCGTGCCAACGGACATCGTCGCGGTCTTGTTTCGCTCGGCTGGAACATATCCCCGACCGACATTCACGGTCAGGGCCATGCGCAGGAGAATGGGCTTGTCGATGGTGGCGATCAGGTGATCCGGATTAAGGACCTGCAAGCCATCAACGAGCAAAATGTCGCTCGCGTAGACGGGGCCAGGCCCCATCTTGTCGATGCGCACGGTGTATGTCTTGACCGTGGCGGCCTTAAAGACAACGCCCTTCAGGTTGAGAATTACGTCCGTCACGTCTTCGACGACGTCGTTGACGGACGTGAACTCGTGAAGAGCCCCATCGACCTGCACGGCGGTTGTTGCCGCACCCTGCAGCGACGACAGGAGAATGCGCCGAAGCGAATTTCCTAGCGTCGTGCCGTAGCCGCGCTCAAGCGGCTCGCAGGTAAACTTGCCGTAAAACTCCGAGAGGCTCTCGGACTCTACTTGGATGCCACGCGGACGAATCAAATCTCGCCAGTTACGAGCGACGATATTCATTAAAAATTACTCCCTGCGGAACGACCGGGGCCTACGCAATTGTGATTAGCGGCTGTAGTATTCGACAACAAGTTGCTCACGAATCGCCGGCTCATTGAGCTCGTCGCGTGTGAAGCTACCCTTGAAGACACCGGAAAGGGTGGCCTTATCGACCTCAAGCCACGACGGCGTCGGACGGCTGTCCGAGAACTGAAGGGCCTTTTGAATGAGCACCAATTGGCGGCTCTGCTCGCGAATCTCAATCTTGTCGCCCTTGCGGACGGCGTAACTTGGGATGTCAACGCGTTTGCCGTTGATGAGCACGTGCTGGTGCTTGACGACCTGACGGGCCTCGGAGCGCGTGAGCGCAAAGCCCATACGGTACACGACGTTGTCAAGGCGCATTTCGAGAAGCCCGAGCATCTCTTCGCCGGTACGACCCTGACGCCGCGTTGCCTCAACGTAATAACGTTGAAACTGACGCTCGACGAGCCCATACACGCGACGGACCTTCTGCTTCTCACGCAGCCGCACGGCGTACTCGGACAGCTTCTGCCGGGCCTGGCCGTGCTGACCTGGTGGATAGGGGCGCTTGGTGTATGCGCACTTATCGGAATAGCAACGCTCCCCCTTGAGGAAGAGCTTCATGTTCTCTCGCCGGCATAGCTTGCAGACCGGACCAACGTAACGAGCCATCGAATGAACCTACGGCAGTGGCTGGCCACAGGGCCAGCACGAAGGGATGTGCGCCTAGCGCAAACATCCGCAACGGACAAGGGGTTTTTTGTTACCCCGCGAAATCAGACGCGGCGTCGCTTTGGGGGGCGGCAGCCGTTGTGCGGGACAGGTGTAACGTCGCGAATGAGCGTGACGCGGAAACCGGCGGATTGAATGCCGCGGAGAGCGCTTTCGCGCCCGGCCCCGGGCCCCTTGACGAAGATGGCGACGGAACGCATTCCGTGCTCCATGGCCCGTCGACCGGCCTCTTCAGCAGCCAGCTGGGCCGCGAATGGGGTGCTCTTGCGAGACCCCTTGAAACCGCGGGAACCCGCCGACGACCAGGCAAGCGTGTTGCCATTGACGTCGGTGATGGTGACCACGGTGTTGTTGAACGTGCTCTGAATGTGGGCAATGCCCGCAGCCACGTTCTTTCGGATTTTCTTCTTAGGCGCCTTGCCCTTCGCGGCGGCGCCAGTTTTTGCGGTTGCCATCAGCTCAATTCCTCAATACGGGCTTTCATACCTTCTTGGCGCGGGCAAGAACGCCCTTGCGCGGACCTTTGCGCGTGCGCGCATTGGTGTGCGTGCGCTGCCCATTTACGGGCAGCCCGCGCCGGTGACGGAGACCGCGGTAGCAACCGAGGTCCATCAGACGCTTAATGTTCATTTGGATCTCGCGACGGAGATCGCCCTCGACCTTGATCTCGGTTTCGAGAAGCTCTCGAATGCGCCGAATCTCGGACTCGTTTAGGTCAACGGTCTTCTTGGCCGGGTCGATGCCGGCACGCGTGCAAATCACGCGTGCGAGGGAGCGCCCGACACCAAAAAGATAGGGGAGAGAGTAGGCGACCTGCTTATTTTTCGGAAGGTCGACACCAGCGATACGAGCCATCGTTCGGATACCTTAAAATGGGGGGAAGTGCCGGTTACGCGCCCTGGCGCTGCTTATGCCGGGGGTTATCGCAAATGATCCGAACGACGCCACGGCGTCGAACAACCTTGCACTTGTCGCAAACTTTTTTAACTGATGGACGGACCTTCATGACGTACTCGCGGCGTATTACTTGTGACGAAAGGTGACTCGACCCCGAGATGGGTCGTAAGCGCTAACTTCAACGCTCACGCGGTCGCCGGGGAGGATTCGGATGTAGTTTTTGCGCATGCGCCCGCTGACCGTTGCGAGCACCAGAAGCCCATTCTCGCACTTGACGCGAAACATCGCGTTCGGCAGCGCCTCTTCAACGCGACCCTCGAATTCGAGTTTGTCGCCTTTGGCTTCTTTTGGTGGTCGCGGTTCGGACATCACTGTGTATGCGATTCTTGGCAGAACGAGTCAGGCTTCCAGTGCCTGAGATATTCGGGTTGAAACTTCGTCGATGGACCCGGTTCCATCGACTTCGCGGACAAGCGAACCGTAATACTCACGGAGCGCTTCAAAGGTGTTCCCATACTCCTGGAGCCGACGCCTGATTTTTACCTCAGTATCATCGTCTCGTTGCCGGACCTCTCGACCCGGGGGGGCTGGACTATACATCAAGTGGAAAACTTCGCCAGTGGAAACGCACACGCGGCGATTCACGATACGCTCGACGATGAGCGAGTCGGGAACTTGCAGAAAAATCACGCGGTCAAGCGCCATCTTAAGGCCCTTGAGCATTCCCTCGAGCGCCGTGGCCTGGCCCCTTGTTCGAGGAAATCCGTCAAGAATAAAGCCCCTCGCGCAGTCTGGCTCGCCGATGCGATCGGCGATCAGTCTCACAACAGCCTCGTCCGGCAATAGCCCGCCGGCCGACATCGTTTCCGCAAGGTCTGCGGGCAGCGTTCCGGCGTCTTTTCGGGCACGCAACATGTCACCTGTTGCGACCTGGGGAATAGCGAACCGCTCGGTCAATCGACGAGCCTGGGTGCCCTTGCCGGCACCCGGAGGGCCAATGAATACCAACATCATGAGAGCACCTCCCTGGCGCGAAGACGCGTTGCGCTACCGCCGCCGGCAATTCCCTCGTAGTCGCGCGCGAGCAGATAGGCCTCCAGCTGACTTGCGGTATCGAGAGCCACACCGACCACGATCATGAGGGACGTCCCCCCCCAGCGGAAGGGAATGCGAAACGCCTCGGAAAAGACCGTAGGAACGATGCACACCGCTGCTACGTACAGCGAACCGCCCAGCGTGACGCGCGTCAGAACGTAGTCAATGTACTCGGCTGTTGCCTTTCCCTGACGAACATTCGGAATAAACGCCTGCTGTTTCTTCAGATTGTCAGCCACTTCGACCGCTTGAAACGTCACGGCGGTGTAAAAGTAACAGAAAAAGATGATCAGAATTGCGTACATCGCATTGAAAAACCAGTCGCCGCGCTGAAGCATGCTCTGAATAGCCGCCATGCCGGGCAACCGGTAATTCGCGAGCGTCGCGGGAAACATCAGCAACGATGACGCGAAGATAGGAGGTATGGTTCCCGCGGTGTTAACCTTCAGTGGAAGGTGCGCCGCTGGAGCCCCAAAAACCCGTCGCCCGACACTACGGCGCGCGTAGAAGATCGGGATTCGCCTCTGACCGCGCTCGAAGAAAATAATGACGGACACCGTCACGAGAATAATCGTCGCGACGGCACCTAGCGCAAGGGGCTGAATATTCCCCTTGTTGGTCTGAAAATACGAAATCAATCCGCCGGGAATGTCTGTGACAATGCCCGCGAAGATGATGAGCGATGTGCCGTTGCCAATACCGCGCTCGGTAATTTGCTCCCCCATCCACATGATCAGCGCTGTGCCCGTCGTTAGCGTAAGGATCGTCGCGAGACGAAACCCCCAACCGGGATGCAGCACGACATCGCCCGCCCCGGCCGCACCGCCCAGGTCAGCCTCGTTGTAGCCCTCTAGCTGAAGCGCCGCGCCGAGGCTCTGGAACAGCGCGAGACCAAGCGCACCGTAGCGGGTCCACTGGTTGATCTTGCGCATCCCCGCCTCGCCCTCGCGGCGAAGCTCCTCGAGCGGCTTATGCACCATCCCGAGCAGTTGCATCACGATGCTCGCACTCACATAGGGCATAATTCCCAGCGAAAACACGCTAAGATTACCCAGAGCCCCGCCGCTAAACAGGTTGAAGAGCCCAAGGAGCCCCCCACCCTGCTTCGCGAGCAGCGCCTGCATAACCGTGCGATCGACCCCGGGAATGGTCACGTAGACGCCAACACGGAACGCAGCGAGCACGCCTAGGGTAAAAAATACCCGACGGCGCACATCGACGAGGTTCGGTGACGTAAAGAGGGCGAGAAAGCGCGACATTTGAGTTGACTGGCTGCCGCGTTAGACCGCGACGGTTCCGCCGGCCGCTTCGAGCGCCCGCGCGGCACCCTTGGATGCGTTGCCACAAAAGTGAATGGTCTTCTTGACCTCGCCGTTGCCAAGAAGCTTAAAGCTCTCGCAATTGCGCGAGATAAGCCCCTTCTCAACGAGCGCTGCCTGGTCGACCTTGGAGCCACTCTCGAAGAACTTCTCAAGCATTTCGAGCGTCACGAGCTCAACCTCAATACTGACCGTATTGAAGCCGCGCTTGGGAAGCCGCCGGTGCATGGGCGTCTGACCGCCTTCAAAATGCGGCTTAAAACGACCCGTACGGGCGTACTGGCCCTTTTGGCCACGCCCGGAGGTCTTGCCGAGACCGGAACCGACACCGCGCCCGAGGCGCTTTTTGACGGTGTTTGAACCTTCGGGTGCCCGGAGATTCGATAGGATGCTAGCCATGATCTTCGACCTTGAGGAGATAAAGAACCTTCTTGACGGCACCGCGAAACGACGGCGTGTTTTTCACGACGACATTCGAGCCAACCCCGCGAAGGCCGAGCCCATTCAGCGTGGCTACGTCTTGATGACGGACCCCGATGGTGCTCTTTACTTGGGTTATCTTGAGTTCAGCAGCCATTTGTAACTCTTCGTGGCGAAAAGAGCGCCCCACACGAACCGCGTGAGAACGCTCGCTCCGAACCGGTCAGACTCAGTGAGCCCTTACGGCAACTTCTTTTCCACGGCGCGAAGCGACCTCTTCGGCGCTTTTCAGCGACTTGAGAGCCTCGACAGTGGCGCGAACAACGTTGTGTGGGTTGGTACTGCCCAAGCACTTCGTCAGAATGTCGTGGATACCTGCGCACTCGAGAACAGCGCGCAACGCGCCGCCCGCAATAACCCCTGTACCGGCAGACGCAGGCCGCAAAAGGACATCGCCGGCACCGAAATGCCCAATGATCTCGTGTGGGATCGTTGTGCCCTTCAACGGAACCTTAAAAAGGTTCTTACGCGCCTGCTCATTCCCCTTGCGAATTGCCTCGGGAACTTCGTTGGCCTTTCCGAGGCCAACACCCACGTGACCCGCCTCATCGCCCACGACCACGAGGGCCGCAAACGAGAAGCGCCGGCCGCCCTTAACGACCTTGGCCACGCGGTTGAGATGAATCATCCGCTCTTTGAGCTTTTCTTCGTCGACTTGATGCATCATGGCGTTACCTTAGAACTGAAGTCCGCCCTGACGGGCACCGTCAGCGAGGGCTTTCACGCGACCGTGGTAACGGTAGCCGTTTCTGTCGAATACAACTGAGGATATCCCCTTTTCAAGGAGAACCTTCGCGAGCATGCCGCCGACACGGGTGGCCTGCTCGGCCTTCTTCAGCCCGCCCGCCTCAAAGCCGTCGGTCAGCGTCGACGCCGTCGCGACGGTGGACCCGGCGACGTCGTCAATCGCTTGTACGTAGATATGCCTGCCGCTGCGATACACGCTAAGGCGAGGTCGTTCGGCAGTACCGCTTATGCGGCCGCGAACACGCTTCTTCCGGCGTAGCCGGGCTTCGTCTATGCTGCCCATATTAACCCTTAAACCTCATTTGCCCTTACCGGACGACTTGCCAGCCTTAACGCGAACCTTCTCGCCCATATACCGAATGCCCTTGCCGCCGTACGGCTCGGGCTCTCGGTAAGCACGAATTTTCGCGGCCGCCTGACCGATAATTTCTTTGTCGTGGCAGCTTAGATTGAGAGCTGTTCCCTTCGAGTCCGCCGGAATCTCGATTTTGAGACCCTTGGGAATATCGAAGTGAATTTGGTGAGAATAACCGACGTTGAGGACGAGCTTGGCGCCCTTGACCTCCGCACGGTAGCCTGTTCCGACCAGTTGAAGCCCGCGCGTGTAGCCATCGCTGACACCCTTCACCATGCAGGCGATGAGTGCGCGTGTGAGCCCTTGCATGCGCGAGCCGTCGCGGCCAGCGAGCACAGGCGAGACCGTGAGCTTGGTGCCGTCGAGGACGACGTCTGCGCCGCCCGGAAGAGCGCGCTGCGACTCGCCGCGGGGACCCTTGACGGAAACCGTGGTTGATGTGAGCGTCACGGAGACGCCCTTCGGAATGTCGATCACGCGCTTGCCCGTACGGGACTGGCGCAGTGGAGTGGTAGCCGGTGCGTTCATGAAATCACCACACCTCGCAAATGATCTCGCCGCCCACCTTGAGGCGACGCGCCTCGGAGTCGGTCATGACGCCGCGACTCGTGCTGAGGACGGACAGGCCGAGGCCCGAGCGTACCCGCGCAATGCGGTCGTGACGAACGTACACGCGGCGGCCCGGCATCGAGACGCGACGAATCTTCTCGATAACCGGACGGCGCTGGTCGTCGTACTTGAGAACGACCACAAGCTTCTTGTGGCCTCCCTCTTCGGTGGTGCTGTAGCCACCCAAACAACCCTCAGAGGTAAGCACCGCTACGATGCGCTCCTTGAGCTTTGAGTGAGGCATTTTACAGTCCTCGTGCCTAGCAAGACCCGCGTTTCGAATGCGGGTGAGTAGGTCTGCAATTGGATCGGTCAGCATCTCACCAACTCGCCTTGATGACGCCCGGGAGATCTCCACGGAGCGCAAAGTTACGCACGCAAATGCGGCAAAGTTCAAACTTACGGTAATAGCCGCGGGCGCGGCCACAAACCTTGCAACGGTTGCGGTGACGGACTGCGAACTTCGGTTCAACCCGAAGCTTCGCGAACTGACAAGCTCGTGCCATTTGGGTATTCCTTTCAGGCCGCCCGGAAGGGCATACCGAGGTGCGCAAGAAGGGCTCGGCCCTCTGCGTCGGTTTTCGCGGTCGTAATAAAGGAAATATTCATTCCCTTTACTGAATCGACGCGGTCATAATCAATTTCGGGGAAGATGATCTGCTCTTTGACGCCCAGTGTGTAGTTTCCGCGGCCATCAAAGGCCTTGCGGGACACACCCCGGAAGTCGCGGGTTCGTGGAAGCGAAAGCCCCACGAGCCGATCAAGAAATTCCCACATGCGCTCGCGGCGCAACGTAACCATAACCCCGATAGGCAAGCCCGCGCGCAGCTTGAAAGCTGCGATCGCCTTCTTGGAGCGCGTGACAATCGGCTTCTGGCCGGTAATCGCCCGCATCTCCTCGACGCCGAACTCGACTATTTTTGGGTTCTGGACTGCCTTGCCTAGTCCCATGTTAAGCACGATTTTCTCGAGCCTTGGAACCTCCATCACGTTCCCGTAATTGAACTCCTTTTGGAGTGCGGGCGTGACCTCCTCGACGTACTTCTTCCGAAGCCGCGGCGGCGGAGCAGGCTCCGATTTCGCTGCGGCTGCGGCAACCGAAGTGTCCGCCGGGAGGATGTTTTCCTTCTTTTTCCCCGGTGCTTTTCGCGTCGCCATAACTAACTTTTCCTACTGATTACTGAGAGTCTCGAATGACCGGGATCTCCCTGCCAGACTTTACTGCCACGCGCACCTTATTTCCGCTCTCGTCGGTTTTAAAGCGCACGCGCGTGCCCTTGCCCGTCTCCGGGTCGATTGGCATCACTTTGCACCAATGGAGCGGAAGCTCCTTGGACGTGAATCCGCCACCCTCGCCGTTCTGTGGACGAACGGCCTTCTTGACCATGTTGATGCCCTCGACGAGTACTTTCTCGTCTTCGGCAAACACTTGAAGAACCGTTCCGGTCTTGCCGGTATCTCGGCCCGTGCGGACAATGACCTTGTCGCCCTTGCGAATACGAGCAGACATCAGAGTACCTCTGGGGCCAGAGAAATGATTTTCATAAACTTCTTGCCCCGAAGTTCACGAGCCACTGGCCCGAAGATACGGGTTCCAATGGGTTCGTGGTCCTTGTTGACAAGCACGGCACTGTTCTCATCGAACTTGATGAGGGTACCGTCTGTGCGCTGACATTCGCGGACAGTGCGAACGATAACAGCTCGCGCCGTATCGCCCTTCTTCACCTTGGCACCAGCCATAGCCTCTTTCACCGCTACTACGATGACGTCGCCTACTTCGGCATACCGGCGGCGCGAGCCACCGAGTACCTTGATGCACTGAACCCGCTTAGCGCCGCTATTATCGGCAACCTCGAGGACGGATCGCATCTGTATCATGGGTCAATTCTCCTTCGTGAGAGCTTACTTTGTGTCCGGTGCGGCCTTCACAAGCCGTACGACCACGAAGCGCTTCTCGCGGGAAAGTGGGCGGTGCTCCTCGATCTCGACGAGATCACCGACCTTGAATTCGTTTTTTTCGTCGTGCGCCTTGAACCTCTTGCGGGTGCGCACAAACTTGCCATAGAGAGCATCACGCTTGCGCGCGACGCACTCAACAACGACCGTCTTGTCCATCTTATCGGACGTGACGGTGCCGACGATCTTGCGGCGAAAGCCGCGCGTTTCTGGGGTGGCCGTAGCCGAAGTGGTTTCAGTCATGGTGTGGCGCCTCGCCTAGTCACTTCTTCGCGGCTTCAGCAGTACGCTGAACCATCACCGTTTGCACACGGGCGAGGTCCCGCTTTGCTTTACGGATGCTGCTTGTGTCGTCAAGCCTATTCGTATGATTCTTCATGCGCGCTTCGAAAATCTCTCTCTCGATGCGGGTAGCAACGGAAGATAGCTCCTCGACGGGAAGCGCTCGTAGTTCAGAGGCCTTCATTTTGCCAATCCTCGTGGGAGAAATCGTGTGCTCACGGGCAGTTTATGCCCGGCAAGCCGGAAGGCCTCGCGTGCAAGTGTCTCTTCGACGCCCTGAAGCTCAAAGAGTACGAATCCGGGCTTGATATCTGCCGCCCAGAACTCGACGCCACCCTTGCCGCCACCCATGCGGACTTCGAGGGGCTTCTTGGAGACAGGGCGGTGTGGGAACACCCGAATCCACAGTTTACCGGCGCGCTTGACGCAACGGGTTATCGCCATTCGGCCGGCCTCGATCTGGCGGGCCGTGAGACGGCCGCACTCGATAGCCTGAAGCGCGAAATCGCCAAAGGACACGTCGGACCCGCGGCGGGCAATGCCCGCGTTGGAGCCCTTCTGCATTTTACGGAATTTAGTTCGCTTGGGGGATAGCATGGATACCTCAGGGCGTCAGGCGGTAGCGCCGGCGCCCGTACGTCGGCTGCGGCGCTGGAGCACCTCGCCTTTGAAAACCCAAACCTTAACGCCGATGATTCCGTACTTGGTACGGGCCTCAGCGAGCCCGAATTCGATGTCTGCGCGCAGCGTGTGCAAGGGAACACGGCCCTCGCGATACGTTTCAACGCGGGACATCTCGCCGCCGCCAAGACGGCCGCAGCACTTCATACGAATGCCCTTGGCGCCGGCCTTCATGCTCGTTTGGAGCGCCTTTTTCATCGCGCGGCGGTAAGCCACGCGACGCTCGAGCTGGGACGCAATGTTCTCCGCGACAAGCTGCGCGCTCGTCTCGGGCTTGCGAATCTCTTGCACATCAATGAAGACTTCGTTGTCGGTGAAGGCCTCGACGCCGCTGAAGACGGTTTCGCCCTTTAGCGCGGTACCGACATTGCCTACCTTGAGGATCTCAATCCCCCGGCCGCCTTTGCCGATGACCATGCCGGGTCGCGCCGTAAAGACGACGACCTTGCACTTGTTCGCAGCGCGCTCTACTTCGACGGAAGCCACGCTTGCGTTGTTGAGAAACTCCTTGACGGCCCGCTTGATGCGGATGTCTTCGTGGAGCCACTTTTGATAATTTTTGGCGTCAAACCACTTCGAATTCCACGTCTTGATGACGCCGAGACGAAAGCCGAACGGATGAGTTTTCTGACCCATGGTATCTCCGCGGTGCTCAGCGCTCGCGCTGGCCCAAGACGATGGTAATGTGACTCACACCCTTTTGAATGCGCGTCGCGCGGCCCATCGCACGTGGGCGCCAACGGCGCATGTGCGAATCGGGGGCCTTGTCGACGAAGCACGACTCGACGAAGAGGGCGTCGAGATCGAGGCCGGGCTGCGCCTGGCGGGCGTTAGCGACGGCGCTCTCTAGGAGCTTCTTAACGAGCGGGGCGGCGGCCTTGGGCGTGAACTCGAGGAGCTGAAGCGCCTCGCCAGCCTGACGGCCGCGGATCATGTCGATGACCATGCGCGCTTTACGCACGGCAATCCGGGTGTTTCGGGCTATGGCTTTGCTGACCATTTGGTGTCTCTCAATTCAAAGCGTAGGCGCGGCCCACGCCTACTTCCTGCCCTTGACCTTCGCCTTTTTGTCGCCGGAGTGACCGGAGAAGGTTCGGGTAGGAGCGAACTCGCCGAGTTTGTGGCCAACCATGTTCTCTGTCACGAAGACAGGGACGAACTTTCGGCCATTATGTACGGCAAACGTGAGGCCGAGCGCCTCGGGCGTAATCGTGCTGCGACGCGACCACGTTTTGATAACCTTTTTTGACTGGGCGGCCGATGCGGCAGCGATCTTCTCAGCGAGATGACCGTCGACGAATGGGCCTTTCTTAATGGAACGAGGCATCGAAGGACTCCTGGTATCAGCTGCGGCGCTTGATGATCATGCCATCGGTGCGTTTGTTGTTGCGCGTATTGAGGCCCTTCGCGAGCTGCCCCCAAGGCGAACAAGGGTGGCGGCCACCGGAAGTACGACCCTCGCCACCGCCCATTGGGTGATCGACCGGATTCATGGTCACGCCGCGTTGATGCGGACGGCGACCAAGCCAGCGCGAACGACCCGCCTTGCCCAGCGAGATGTGTGAGTGCTCGGCGTTCGACACTTGGCCAATCGTGGCGTGGCACTCGAGATGGATGAGGCGCACCTCACCGGACGGAAGGCGGACCTGCGCATAATCGCCGTCTTTCGCGACGAGCGTTGCAGCGGTTCCGGCGGAGCGAGCAATCTGCCCACCGCGCCCCTTCTTGAGCTCAATATTGTGAATGAGCGTTCCAAGGGGAATATGGCGAATGCGCATATTGTTCCCTGGCTTGATATCGGCGTTACGGCTCGACAGCACCGTGTCGCCAACTTTCAGGCCGTCTGGAGCGAGTATGTACGCGCGCTCACCGTCTGCGTAGTGGAGGCGCGCGATGCGCCCCGTGCGGTTTGGATCGTACTCGATCGCCGCCACCAGCGCCGGAACGCCGATCTTCTTTCGCTTGAAGTCGATGACGCGGTAACGCTGTTTGTGACCACCGCCGCGAAACCGCGAAGTGATACGCCCGTTCGAGTTGCGCCCGCCCGTGGCCGTTTGATGCTCGATCAAGGCCCGAAGGGGTGCGACGCCTTTGGTGATGTCCGCGAAGTCGCTCACCGTATAGAAACGGCGAGCAGGAGACGTTGGCTTAAAGCTACGAATTCCCATGGCTCTTTCTCAGGTCGTCTCGTTGAAGATGTCGATTGTCTGGCCTTCGGCGAGCGTCACAATCGCTTTCTTCCAGTTTTGGGTCTTGGCGTAACCACGACCCATGCGCCGCTCTTTGCCGCGCACGATCATGGTGTTGACCGCCTTGACCTTCACGCTGAAGGCTGTTTCGATCGCGTGGCGGATTTCCGCCTTGTTTGCCTCTCGGCCAACCTCGAACACGAACTGGTTGTTCGCGCGAAGCTTGGTTGCCTTCTCGGTGAAGGCGATAGGCCGACGGATAATTTCGTCAATTCGCATGTTTCACTCCGCGCAGCGGCCCTCAAGGGCCTTGACCGCCTCCGTCGTCACAATAAGCTTATCGTGACGCAGGAGGTCGTAGACGTTTACGCCTTCCGGCGGGAGAAAGTTGTGTGTCTCGCTGTTGCGGATGGAGCGGACGAGGTTCGCGTTCGTGGAAACATCCACGACGAGTCCCTTTTTTCCGCTCACGCCGCCAACGCCGTTGCACAAGGCTTCGACGATACTCAGCGTCTTCTTGGTCTTCGCTTCCGAAAGGACGAACGCGTCGACGACGATCACGTTCTTGTCGCGGAACAGCATCGACAGGGCGCTCCGAAGCGCACCAAGGCGAACCTTGCGGGGTGGACGAATGGTCCAGTCGCGCGGTCGCGGCGGATGCGCTCGGCCACCGCCGACGTAGCTAGGAGCACGGATGGTGCCATGCCTGGCCCCGCCGGTGCCCTTTTGCTTGTACACCTTTTTCGAACTGCCGCGAACGGCCGAGCGATTCTTGGCTGAGGCGGTTCCTTGCCGGCGGCTGGAAAGCTGCGCTTTCACCACGTCGTAAAGGAGAGCCTCGTTGACTTCGGATGCGAAAGCAACGTCTGAGAGCTCAAGCTCCCCGACTTTTTCCGCGTTCAGATTTAGGACATCGATCTTTGGCATAATCGTTCCTCAGGACTTGATCTCGACGTCGACGCCGGCGCTGAGGTCGAGCTTCATGAGAGCGTCGAGCGTTTGCTGGGTGGGATCGATGATGTCGATCACACGCTTGTGTGTCCTGATCTCGAACTGCTCACGGGATTTTTTGTCCACGTGAGGCCCGCGAAGGACGGTGTAACGAGAAATGGTCGTGGGCAGGGGTATTGGCCCTGCCACGCGAGCCCCAGTGCGCCTCGCCGTCTCCACGATGTCGCCAGTCGACTTGTCGAGGAGTTGGTGGTCGAAGGCACGGAGCCGGATGCGGATCTTCGTGGCGGTCGCCATGTTTCTTTCCGATGGTGGTCGCCGAATCAGGCGAGGATCTTGGTAACGATGCCGGCGCCGACGGTGCGGCCACCTTCGCGGATGGCGAAGCGCATTTTCTCTTCGAGACCGACGTGTGTGATGAGCTCCACCGTCATGGTGACGTTGTCGCCCGGCATGACCATCTTGGTGCCTTCG
>CAMCKZ010000003.1 GCA_945875545.1 Polyangium aurulentum
GCGGGGTTGGAATTCACGAGAATAACCTCGTAACCCTCCTCGGAGAGAGCCTTCGCCCCCTGCGTTCCCGAGTAGTCAAACTCGCACGCCTGACCGATAACGATGGGCCCGGCGCCCAAGAGGAGAATTCGGCGAATATCGTCGCGACGCGGCATGAGTGCGCCAGATAACAGCGCCGGGCCCCTACGACCAGAACGACGTGCGATTCACGGGCGTTCGCGCGTTGCAGCACTCCAGCTGCGCGCGAATGCGGCGCGTCACATGCGTTCGATGGCCGTGAGGCCCAATAGCGTGAGCCCGCATCGCAATTGTTCGGCGGTGGCCGCCGCGAGCCCCAGTCGGCTCTCGCGCGTCGGACCGTCTGCCTTTAGAACCGGGCAAGCCTCGTAAAACCCTGAGAATACCCTGGCAAGATCGTACAAGTGGTCGCACAGCAGATGCGGCTGCGACGTCTCGGCGGCGGCGTGAACCACGTCTCCGAACGCCGCCAGACGCTTGCCGAGTTCGCGCTCCTCGGGCGTTTCAAGAAGTACCGCGCCGCCGAGGTAGTTCGCCTTCTCGAGCCCGCCCTTGCGAAAAATGGACAGCACGCGAGCATGTGCATACTGCACGTATGGCCCGGAATTCCCCCTGAAGCTAATGAGCTTGTCCCAGGAAAAAACGTAATCGCTCGTGCGATTTTGCTTCAGATCGGCCCACTTCACCGCGCCTATCCCGACCGCGCGCGCCGTCGCAGCAATCTCTTCTTCCGGCACGTCGAGTTCCTCTTCGCGAATGCGCGCGGCGGCCCGGGCCTCGGCCTCGTCGAGCAACGAAGCCAGCGTGATGGCCTTTCCGTCGCGCGTTTTGAGAGGCTTGCCGTCTTCGCCGAGCACGCTCCCGAACGACACGTGGTCAAACCGCTGGGGCAAACCCAGAAGCTTGGCGACCGCGAAAACCTGTTTAAAATGAAGGGCTTGCCGCGCATCTACTACGTACACATTGCGCGTCGTCTTGAGCTCGCGGTCGCGGTAAAGGGCCGTTGCCACGTCCGTCGATGCGTACAAAAAAGCGCCGTCGCGCTTCTGGACAATGAACGGCTCTTTCACTTTCTTGAGGTCCGCGGGGGCTGCCTCGAGTTCCGCAAAAAAGATGCAGAGTGCACCTTCATCGTGCCGCGCAATGCCGCGCTCTTGGAGGAGCGTGCAAACGCCCGCGAGCATCGGATCGAAAAACGATTCCCCCATCCACAGGTCGAAGGTGACGCCCAAACGCGCGTAGAGAACGTCCAAACTTTTGCGCGTAACCTCGATAAAACGCTGCCAAAGCGCGCGGTTTTGCGCGTCGCCGGATTGCAACTTCGCGAGCTCGGCGCGGGCCTCGGAAGCCACCGATTCGTCTTCTTTCGCCGCGGCCGTCGCGAGTTTGTAGACCCGCTCAAGCTCCTCGATTGGCGTCTGCTGAAGGGCCTCGTCGCTCCCGAACCGGCGCATACCGACGATGAGGAGGCCGAACTGCGTTCCCCAATCGCCCAAGTGATTGTCGCCGAGAACCTCGTGCCCGACGGCGCGAAAGAGGTTCACGACCGCCGCCCCAAGAATGGTGGAACGCAAGTGCCCCACGTGCATTTGCTTGGCAATATTCGGGCTGGAATAGTCCACGACGATTTTTTCGCGCCGCTCCGCCGCCTCGACAACGGTGCCCAGCGCGTGCGCCTCAAGCTCCGCCCCGAGCCACGACGGCGCCAGGCGCAGGTTCACGAAGCCCGGCCCCGCGACCTCCACTTTCTCAAAGGCGCTTTCTTTTTCGAGCTCCCTCGCCACGGCCTCCGCCAGCTCGCGCGGGTTCTTTTTCTCGCGCTTGGCAAACGGAAGAAGGCCGTTGAGCTGAAAATCTCCGTGTTTCGCGTCGGCCGTGGCGCGAACGATGGGGTCCACCTCCACCGCTAGGGCCGCGTGGATAGCTTTTCGGGCGAGGGCTTCGAGGGTCCGTTCAAGGCGCATGGCGTTGGACCGCGGATAACACGACGCCGCGCGAAAAACGCGTTCACGCCACGCGAAAAACGGGGCCCCAAGCGAGGCGGCGTCGTTAGATTTTTGCCGCTGCCCACGCCCGCGCAAACGATTCTGCAAACCGTGTGTCGTACTTGCCTGAGGCAAATTCCTCGCTCCGAAGCACGGCACGAACAAACTCGGTGTTCGTCGTGCATGGGCCGATGACGCTCGATTGCAGCGCGTTGGCGAGCGCCAGCAGGGCCTCCGGGCGACTCTCGGCCCAGGCGACAACCTTTGCCAACATGGGGTCGTAATACGGCGTCATTTTGTTCCCAGCGACGACTCCGGACTCAATGCGAATGCGTGCATTCTGCAGCTCTCCGGCGCCGCCGCACCACGACAGCGTGTCGATCGCTCCGGGCTTTGGGGCGAAACCCTTGGCCGGATCTTCCGCGTAGACGCGCGCCTCAATCGCATGCCCACGCCTCGGGAGCGTGGACCAATCTGGCAGCTTTTCTCCAGCGGAAACCCGCAATTGCCACTCCACGAGGTCCAGCCCCGTGACCATTTCGGTCACCGGATGTTCCACTTGCAGGCGCGCATTGACCTCAAGAAAATAGAAGTCACCGTGGTCATCGGCGATGAACTCGCACGTGCCGGCTCCCACGTAACCGACCTGCCGCACCACGCGAAGCGCGGCATCAATCAGCCGTGCCCGACGCGCATCGCCTTCGGCACCCTGAAAAAACCACGCCGGCGACGGCGACTCTTCGACGATCTTTTGATGCCTTCGTTGCAGACTGCACTCACGTTCGCCGAGGGCAAAAAGCTGCCCGTGGGTGTCGCCGAAAATCTGAACTTCGATGTGCCGAGGCTCGGGCACGTAGCGTTCCAGGTACACGCGATCATCGGAAAAAGACGCGGCACCGCGATTTGAACAGCTCTCGAGCGCCTTGGCGAGGCCACCTGGCTCCTTCACGATCTGCATGCCGATGCCGCCCCCACCGCCAACGGCCTTCACCAAAATCGGGTAGCCCACGCGGGCGGCCGCAGCGAACGCTTCGTCGCGGCCCTCCGGGGTGCCGAGAGCGATGGGCTCGTTCACCCCGGGCACCGGCAGCACACCCGCGGCGATTGCAACTTGCCGCGCCTTCATCTTGTCGCCGAAAGCCTCGAGCATGGCCGGCGTCGGACCCACAAACGCCGCACCGGCCTCGGCCACAGCTCGCGCAAATGCTGGTTTTTCGCTAAGAAAACCGTACCCCGGGTGAACAGCATCGGCGCCGGACTGCTTCAGCACGTCCAGCAACAAATCGATGCGCAGGTAGCTGTCTTTTGGGGCGGGCCCGCCGAGCGGAAACGCTTCGTCGGCTTCGCTCACGTGGGGCAAATCCGCGTCGGCCGGAGAATACACAGCGACCGTCTTCACGCCGAGCCGCTTGCACGTGCGCATCACGCGGCGGGCGATCTCGCCCCGGTTCGCAACGAGAACTTTTTGAAAGGGCGCGGTCATGGGCAGGGTCTCCGATGAACGCCGTTAGCGCAATTCATTCGTGTACGAAAGACCTAGACGATCCAGTCATTTTCCCTCAGTTTACGAGGGATATACTCTTCGGTGACGAAGCTGATGCTTTTGGTCAGAAGGGCGTCGAGTTCCATCTTGAAGCCGTTCGAGAGGAGCTTGTCGATCTCGCGCTGCCATCGCTTTTCTTTGAACCACGGGTACGCCTTCATCTGTTCGGCGCGCGTGATGTCTTCCTTGGAAAGCTTGATGGTGGCGGCGGGGGTGAGCTTGAACTTGTCGTAATCGAAGGCGCTCATTCCGAGAAAGCGCACGCCCGGCACCGCGAGGCGCATGGACTCAAAGGCAAGGTTTATGGAGCCCTGTTTGAGGACCGAATAAATGTAGAGTCCCCACGGGTCGTTATCGACGAGAATGTAGATGGGAAGTTTCAGTTCCATGGCCATTCGCTGGAGCAAACGCCGCGCACCCCGCGCCGCTTGCCCTTCGCTGGTCATGAGAATGCAGTCATTTTTTTCCCAAAATCGGTCTTCGTTGAGGCGGTGAAAGATGGCCTGCTTCTCGACGAGCATGATGAATTTCGCCGTCGTGCGCTTGAACTTCAGGTGCTCCTCTTCGCAAATACTTGGAATGCCCCATCCGCCTCGTCCCATGCGCGCCAGATCGATTTCATCGCCCGCGTCATCGACCACGAGGCGGCCCACGACGAGGCCGCGCCGGTTGGCAAAGAGGTGAAGTTCTTCGCGAAGGGCGTCGATGGTGACCTCCAGGTCTTCGATCACCGGGTCGCTCTCGGCCTGATCATCGAAGGTATTTTCCTGGGTTCCCTTGATGGTGTGCTTCGACATGTAGAACATCTGGCGGATGCTGATCGTCTTGCCCTCTTCGATCAGCGTCTTCACGCCGTTGGCGACGAGAAAGCTCTGCATGAATTTTTTCGCCATGTTGATGTTGAAAAATTCACGCGACAGGGTCTTGTCCCCAAGCTCGATGATCCCCCGTTTGGGGTTGTAGGCAATGTTCGAGAGCGAACGATGCTTCATCGTGAGGGAAGGTTGCCCACTCGCATCAAGCTCGGACAGAACCTTGCTCGCCATGCGCTCGATTTTCTCCATCGTCCGCGCATCCACGCCCTTCAGGACTTTCACGGCGGTTTGCGTATCGGCAAGCATTTTTGCCTCCGTTAGCGCCTTGGCGCCGCGCTTCTTTGCCGCGGCAGGTGCAGACTGCACGGGTTCTACCGACGCGGCTTTTGCTCCACCTTTCTTTGCCGCGGCAGGTGCAGACTGCACGGGTTCTACCGACGCGGCTTTTGCTCCGCCCTTCTTCGCCGCGGCGGGTGCAGGCGGTACGGCCTTTTCAGACTCGGTTTTTGTTGCGCGCGTCTTCGGCACGATGGGTGCAGACTGCACGGTACTAGGCGGCGTCTTTCGGTCGGACTTTTTCATGGGCATCAGGCTCCCTCGCTCGCGCCGGAATCTCGTTTCGCCTTTTTGCCAGTCTTTTCGCTGCCTTTTAGGGCGAGGGGTTGCCGCTCCATGGGCGGCTGTGGCGGCTGTGGCGGCCTCAGACTTCCGCCGGACGCCCGCACGTCGGAGGGAAATACGTCCGGCGGTGGCGGCACACTCTTCGATGCATCAACCGCGCCCTCCGCCTCTACGGCCGGCGACTGCTTGGCGAGCGCCGCGACAAAGCGGGGCAAGACATCTTCGCGCTTGTAACCAAGAATGTTCGCGATGGCTTGAGCGGTCTCCGGCATGTACCGCTGAAAGATGCCGAGGCGCTTTTGTGCCGACTGGGCTTTTTCCAATGCGCGCAGGTAAATCGCTAGCTTTCGGCCACATTCCTGGAGCGCCAAACGAAGCTCTTTGAGGAGATCGTCGTAGTGGGCCACCGCCTCTTTTGCCTCGCTCGTAAACGGCACCCACACGCTCGCCAGGTGAACGACAATCGCAATCGGGCCGACGGGCAGTCCGCCCTTGGGCTGCGTTATGTCATACGCTTTCCAGTTAACGTCGTACACAGCTTCACTGATGGCGCACGACTTCGGTTGGTATTGCAGCGGCACGCGGTTGGCGAGGCGCATGACGTCGGCGCTCTCGTCCGCCGGAAGGTCGCCGCCCCAGGCAATCGCCGCCTCCACGACGAAGGGATTTCCTCGGTAAACAGCAGGCGGCCGCGTCGTCGAGGTGTAGAAATCAGCTTTGAAGCGCCGCTTGAGACCCTCGACCAAAAGGGCTTCACCCACGGGCACGACACACGTCGCGGAGGGTGCCAAGAGCTTGACTTCGCCGAGGGCTTTGTGAAGGCGCTCGAGGCCTTCGTGGCGGAGGTGCGAGGCCAGGGTCTTCGCGCTCACTTTCGCCATCGCACAAATCTCGTGCGCGACATTCGTGCTCACCCGCGAAAAGTCGTCTTCAAGAACTTGTGCGACGGTCTTGCGCGGCGAATCGGCCATCATCATCTGGACCATGCCGAGCTCCACGCCATGCGGATGTGGCTTGATTTCCAGTGCTTCACGCGGAAGTTCATTGGACACGCGCGGAAATACGCGAGCCTCCCCTTTGGGCCCTTTGAACGTGAGGGCGAGGTGCGGATTCGCGACCACGGTTTGCTCGATGTACGCCTCGACACCCGTGCGCCCACCGCGCCAAGCTCCCGTGAGTTCGATTTCCACGCGCGTGCCGTGATCGCGTGGCCAGTCGACGGTGGTCTCGCTCACAACCTCAGGCTCGTTCTTGCGCGTTTCAATGCGCACTTCGATCTTCCACGCGGGCCGCCCTTTGCCGATCTTGGAGATGATCGTCATGGGTTTTCCCGTGGTAAGCTGCCCGTAAAGACCCGCGGCGCTGATGCCGATTCCCTGCTGGCCGCGCGACTGTTTCAGCCGATGAAACTTCGACCCGTAGAGGAGCTTCGCAAAGATTTTTGGGATCTGCGGCTTCACAATTCCCGGGCCGCCGTCTTCGACGCCCACGCGGTAACGGCCTTCGCTGACTTCGTCGATGGTGACGACGATCTCCGGTAGAATTCCGGCCTCCTCCGACGCATCGAGCGCGTTGTCCACGGCCTCTTTCACCGTCGTGAGCAGAGCCTTCGCCGGGTTATCAAACCCCAGCAAATGCCGGTTCTTTGTGAAGAACTCGCTCACAGAAATATCGCGCTGGCGGCTCGCCATGGTTTCGGCGCTCGCCCGCCGAGGTGGATGCGAATCGGTGCTTTCGGAAACCATTGGCGGCGGGACGTACGGCCAAGTGCACCCGCTTGTCAACGCACGGCCGGCTCTGTTCGAGACAAGGGTCCACGGTGCAAGACCATGACGCGGCGCCCGTGACCCGATAGGATTCGGGGGTGCCCTCGTCCGCCAATCGCTTTGTCGCCCTCCTGTCGCTGCTGAATTTGGTCAACTACGTCGACCGCTACGTGCTGGCGTCGGTGCTGCCTCGCGTTAAGGCCGACTTGGCCCTCACAGACGCGGATTGTGGGTGGCTCCAGACAGCATTTTTGATAGGCTATTTGCTCGCAAGTCCGATGTTTTCCGTCCTCGCGCGGTCGGTTCCGAGGCGCACCATTATTGGCTGGGGCATGGGCGTTCTTGGGGTCGCCACCGTGGCGTCTGGCTATGCCACGAACTTTTGGTCGCTCCTCGCGCTGCGTGCCGTCGTGGGCGTCGGTGAGGCGAGTTACGCGGCTCTTGCTCCGACCTTCATCGACGAGCTCGTTAAGCCCGCTTCCCGGGGCAAAGCGCTGGCTTCATTTTACGTCATGGCACCGGTCGGCGCGGCCATCGGTTTCATCGTGGGGTCGCAAGTCGAGAGGCATTTGGGCTGGCGCACAAGCTTTTACTTCACCGGAATTCCTGCAATTGCGCTGGCGATATCGGCGTTGACGTTGCCGGAAACGGGCCGCCCCGAAACGACCTCACGCTCCACTTTCGACGACTTTTCTACCCTGCTGCGCGAGCCCGTCTACCGCCTAAACGCCCTCGCCTACACCGCGTTTACGTTCACCATTGGCGGCTTCTCGTACTGGGTTCCAACCTACGTCTCGCGGCAATTCGGGCTCTCGCTGGCCAAGGCTTCTTCAACCTTTGGCGGCATCTTGGTCGTCGGCGGTTTGCTCGGGAGTGTCGTCGGCGGCATTCTCTACGACAGGTTCCAAAAGGCGTCAAAAGCACCTCGCCCCGACCTTTCCGTTGGGCTCGCGATCTGCGGATTTTCCACGTTGGCCGCGACGCCATTGGTCGCGATAATGTTTATGATTGAGAACGCCGGCGCGTTTTTTGCGCTCGCCCTGCCAGCCCTGGTCCTGCTGTTTACGTCGAACGCGCCGGTCAACGCGGTGATCCTTCGCGCGGCACCTCCGGGCCTCCGGCTCCAGTCCATGGGCGTGACCATTTCCGTGATTCACCTCTTCGGCGATCTGTGGTCTCCGCCCCTCGTGGGCATCATCTCGGACGTCACCGGAAGCCTGCGTGCGGGCTGTCTTATCTTTCCTGGCGCACTTCTCTTGGCGGCGATTCTGTGGTGCCAGGCGCTGCGTCTGGGCCCGCGACTGAACGCAGAATCAGGGCCGTTGAAGTAAGGGGCTGTGTGGGGTAACGCCCAGCGGCGTGCGGCGCAAAGAGCGGCCGAACACCCTTTCATTCGCATGGCCCAGCACCGAATCTCGTCCGTCACCGTGCGCGCCATTGGCGGCGTTTCTGCTGCAATCGCGGTGTTCGCGGCCTCTCTAACGAGGCCTTCGCTGGCCCACGCCGACGACGTCGCCGCGCCCGATCACAGCCTCGTGTTGCCGGCCACAGAACTCGAGCGCGTCGAGGGTCAAGCCGTGTTGCGCATCGATGTGGTCGGCTCGCGGCGCATCTCCAAAGACGACGTGCTGGCCTATTTGCGCACGCATGTTGGCGAGGTTGTCAGGCCCGGTCAACTCGGCAACGACGTGCGCGCCCTCTGGGATTCAGGCTTCTTCGACGACGTGCGCATCGAGGGAACCGTGCGCGATCGGGGTGTCGATCTTCGCTTTGTTGTTCACGAAAGGCCCACGGTCAAATCGATCAAGTTCAAGGGCAACGACGAAATCGAGAACGACAAACTGAAAGAAATGTTGGAGCTGAAAGAGGGCTCCGTCATGGGCGTTCCCGCAGCCCAACGATGCCTCAAAAAGGTTCGCGATGCGTACGCAGAGAAGGGGTATTACCTCGCTCAGACGTCGTATACATCCGAGGCCTTGGCCGACGACGAAGTGGCCCTCACGTTCAAGATTGTTGAGAACGCGCAGGTCACGGTAAGACGCCTCCACTTCATCGGAAACGCGGCGATTCCCTCGAGTGAGCTGCGTGGGTCCATGCTTACGGCGCAAAAATCGCTCTTGGGTTTCGGCTCCGGCGCGGCGTTCCGCCAAGACATGTTCGAGCACGACGCCATGATGATCACGGCGCTCTACTACGACCGCGGATTTCTCGGCGTTCAGGTCGCCACGCCCCGCGCCGAACTCACGCCCGATCGCGAAGGCGTCGAGCTGACGGTCTCCGTCGATGAGGGCCCGCGTTACAAAGTTCGCCAACTGAAACTCTACGAAGTCGACGGCGACGGCAAAGAGGTCGAGCCTCTTGGGGGCCGCAAAGCGCTCCGTTCCCTCCTCCGCACGAGCGCCGGCGACTACTTCAATCGCGCGGACTTGCTGAAGGATCTTCAGGGAATTCGCAGCCTTTACCGCGATGCTGGTTACGCCAACGTCGAGGCAGAACCGCAAACGCAGGTCGATGCGGCAACGCGCGAGGTCGATGTCTTTCTCCCCATTCGTCGCCACGAACTTGTGCGCATTGGTCGCATCGAGGTGCGCGGCAACGGCAAGACCCGCGACAAGGTCATTCGCCGCGAGCTCGAGATCGACGAGGGGCAACCCTTTTCCGAGAGCGGCCTCGAGGTATCGAAGCGCCGCGTGCAGGCTCTCGGCTACTTCGATCGCGTCGACATCAGCACCGAGGCTGGCCGCGACAAATCCGTCGTCGATGTCATTCTCGATGTGGGCGAGCGGTCCACGGGCACGTTCCAGGTTGGCGCGGGTTTCAGCTCCCTTGAAAGCTTCATCGCGACAGCGCAAATCCAGCAAGCCAACCTCCTCGGCAACGGCCAATCGCTGTCGGTGCAGGCCCAAATTTCGAGCCTCCGGCAGCTGATCAACCTTCGTCTTTTTGAACCGTATTTTCTCGACTCCACCTGGTCGCTCTCCACCGAGCTCTACGACCAGATCTACGTCTTTCCGAACTTCACGCGGCGGTCCACCGGCGGGTCTGTCACGCTCGGTGAAGCCATCGTGCAGCCGTGGCTTCGCGTTGGCCTGACGGGAACCCTGCAATGGGATGCCATCAGTCAGCCTTCGAGTACGGGGTTTTTGGGGAGCTCTTTCGGAACCTCTGGCTCCCTGCCGCTGGCCAATCTTTTCAACGCCGGGCGCACGGTTTCTCTCCGCCCTGCCATCACCTACGACACGCGCGACAACCGCCTTTTTCCTACAAACGGTGCCTACGCGCAGCTTTCAACCGAGCTCGCATCCGGGCTTCTCGGGAGCGAACTTCTTTTCCTTCGTCACCGGTGGACGGGCCGCCTTTATTACAATCTCGGCGGCGCAAGTGGCCAGCCCGGCAGCGGCTTCGTCCTCAAAGCAAACTCCGAAATGGGCTTCATCACGAGCCCGTCGAGCGCGGGCGTGCCCGTCTTCAATCGCTTCTATTTGGGCGGAATTCTCGATGTCCGCGGCTACCGGCTCCGCACCCTCGGCGCGCGCCTTCCGCTCTCCGTGAGCCTCGACCCCAACTCCCAGTCGTTCCCCACGGGCTCGAACATCGGCGGCAACCTCCAGGCTTACAGCAACTTTGAATTCGAGTTTCCGATCCTCGATAAAGTTGGCATTCGAGGCGTGGCATTCTTCGACGCAGGCAACTCCTGGAACACCGAGGCGCAGTACTGCAAAACGACGCCCGCCCCGCAATTTTCCAAGGAAATCAGTCCATGTTTCGATGCCTCAAGCCTGCTCGCACCCCGCCTCTCGACGGGCTTCGGCGTTCGATGGTTTTCGCCCCTCGGCCCCCTTCGCTTCGAGTGGGGCTATCCGCTCACGCGCATGCCCTGGGAAGAGACCTACGTCTTTGAATTCACCATCGGCAATTTCTTCTGACCGCATTTATTGCCGGCCGCAGCCGTCACATAGACTGCGTATCGGTTACGTCATGTTTTCGGCTGCTTGCCACCCCGCGACCACCACAAAGCTCCCATGCCCAACGAAACCTCGAACGCCCCGCTTCAAAAGGTTCCTGTCTCGATTCAAGACGAGCTGAAGACGAGCTACCTCGATTACGCGATGAGCGTCATCATCGGCCGCGCGATCCCCGACGTGCGCGACGGCTTGAAGCCCGTGCATCGCCGCATTTTGTTCTCGATGTACGAGCAAAAACTCGGGCCAACTGTTGCTCACCGCAAGAGTGCGAAGGTCGTCGGAGACGTGCTCGGCAAGTACCATCCCCACGGCGATTCCAGCGTCTACGACGCCATGGTGCGTTTGGCGCAGCACTTTTCGATGCGCTATCCCCTCGTCGACGGCCAGGGAAACTTCGGCTCCATCGACGGCGATTCGGCGGCCGCCTACCGCTACACCGAGGCACGTCTGTCACGCGCGGCGATGGAGCTGCTCCACGACCTCGAGAAAGATGCCGTTGACTTCGCGGAAAACTTCGATGGCTCCGAAGAAGAACCCACCGTTCTTCCGGCGCGCATTCCGAACCTCTTGGTGAACGGCTCCGGCGGCATCGCCGTCGGCATGGCGACGAACATTCCGCCGCATAATCTCAACGAAGTCGTGACGGCGGCCATCCACTTGGTCCGCCATCCGAATGCCTCCGTCGACGACCTGATGACGTTCATTCCGGGCCCCGACTTCCCGACAGCCGGCCTCATTTACGGCCGTGCGGGCATCCTCAGCGCCTACCGCACGGGCCGCGGCTCCATCATCATGCGCGCGCGCATTGAGGTCGAGCGCATTCCGGGCAAGGGCGAGCGCGAACAGCTTGTCGTCCACGAGTACCCGTACCAAGTCAACAAGGCGCGCGTCGCTGAGCGCATTGGCGAATGCGTCAAAGACAAGCGCATTGAGGGCATCTCAGAGATCCGCGACGAGTCCGACCGCGACGGCATTCGGTTCGTTCTCGAGCTGAAAAAAGACGTCATTCCGCAAGTTGTCATCAACCAGTTGTACCGCCTGACGGACCTCCAAAAGTCTTTCGGCGTCATCAATCTGGCCATCGTCGCCGGGCGTCCCGAGGTCCTCGATTTGAGGCAGACGCTCCAGTGTTTCGTCGACCACCGACGCGACGTCGTGACCCGCCGCACGCGCTTCGAGCTTCGCGAGGCGGAGTCTCTTCGCGAACTTGTGGAGGGCTTGGGCATGGCCACCACCGAGATCGATTTGGTCGTCCGAACGATTCGCCAGAGCCCCGATCCCGACACCGCGCGCCAGCGCCTGATGGCCCTGCCGCTCCACGGTCTTGAAGAGTTTGTGCGCCGTGCGGGCCGGCCAGAGAGCGAAATCGAAGAGGCCCTAAAGCAGCAAGATTACAGGCTTTCCGAGCGTCAGGCGAAGGCCATCTTGGAGATGCGCCTGTCGAAACTCACGGGTCTCGAACAAGAAAAACTCGCCACCGAATACGGCGAACTCTGCGAGCGCATCGCCTACCTCAAGGGCATTCTCGGTTCCGAGTCGAAGCTCATCGAGGTCATCATCGGCGAGCTCGAAGAGATTCGTGCAAAATACACGGATCCACGCCGCACCGAAATCGTGGCACAGGGTGCCGAGATCGACGACGAAGACCTCATTCAAGAAGAAGAGATGGTCGTCACGATTTCGCACGCGGGGTATGTCAAGCGAACACCCGCGGCAACCTACGTCGCGCAAAAACGCGGCGGTCGCGGCAAAATCGGCATGGAAGCTCGCGAAGAAGATTGGGTGACCCAGCTCTTCATCGCCTCCACGCACGCTTACGTTTTCTTCTTTTCGAACGTCGGCAAGGTCTACGTCAAGAAGGTCTACGAAATTCCCCTCGCGCCTCGCACCTCCAAGGGCCGCGCGATCGTGAACTTCGTGGGCATGGAAGTGGGCGAAAAAGTAGCGGCGATCGTCGCGGTGCCCGTGATCGAAAAAGGAAAGTTCCTCGTCACCCTGACCCGCAAGGGCCAGATCAAAAAGACCGAGCTCGACGAGTACGAGAACTTCCGCGAAAAGGGCATTATTGGCGTTAAAATCGAGGGCGACGACACGCTGCTTTCGGCCGCGCTTACAAACGGCTCGAACGAATTTCTCATCGCAACCAAGCACGGCATGTCGATACGCTTTTCGGAAGATCAGGTTCGTGCCACGGGCCGCGCCACGATGGGCGTGAAGGCCATCGAACTCGACGACACCGACGAAGTTGTGGGCTTCACCGCCACGGACGGCGAACGCAATCACATCTTGGCCGTGTGCGGACGAGGCTTCGGCAAGCGCACGCTTCTTGAGGAATTTCGCACACAAAATCGCGGCGGCAAGGGCATCATTCTCATCGATGCCTCGGACCGCAACGGGCCCGTCGTTGACATCAAACTCGTCGGCCCCGGCGACGAAGTGATGTTCGTGACCGACCGCGGTCAGACCATTCGCACCCGCGTCGACGAGATTCGCGAGACCGGCCGCAACGCTCAGGGCGTGCGCCTCATGACCCTCGACGAAGGCGAACGCATCGTGGCCTGCGAACGCCTCGCGGAGAAGGACGACGACCTGCCCGCGGGCGAGGCCGGCACCGCCGGATCCCCAGACAATTCGCAGGCAGAAACCTCCAGCGACGCGGGCCCGGATCCCAAGCTGAACTGACCGGCGTCGCACCCGTGAAGACCTCCGTCGTCGACCCTTCGCGGGCCGCATGCCGCGTACTTGACGCCCTCAAGGAGCTTCACCCGGACGCGCACTGCGAGCTCGAGCACGCCAATGCTTTCGAGCTCCTGTGCGCGACGGTGCTGTCGGCCCAGACGACCGACGTCGCGGTCAACAAGCTAACACCGGGGCTATTTGCCAGGTATTCATCGGCTGCGTCGCTCGCGAACGCGGACGCCATGCGCGACGTGGAGCCTCTGATTTCGACGATTGGCATGTTTCGTCAAAAATCGAAGAACCTCGTGGGCCTAGCGAAATTGCTGGTGGAAAAGTACGGAGGCGAGGTTCCGCGCACGCTGAAAGAACTCGTGGAACTGCCCGGCGTCGGCCGCAAGACGGCGAACGTCGTCCTCGGTGTCGCCTTCGGAGCGCCCGAGGGGGTGGTCGTCGATACGCACGTGCAACGCATCACCCAGCGACTGGGCTTGACCACCGAGACGGATCCGGAAGCGATAGAGCGCGCACTCTGCACCCTTTTGCCACGCGAACGCTGGGCGGAGACGAGCCACATTTTCATCTTCCACGGGCGACGCATTTGCGGCGCAGTCAAACCGAATTGCGAGGGCTGCGGCGTAAAAGACGTTTGCCCAAGCGCATTTCACGCGGAAAAAGTCGGAAGAAAGCCCCCGCGCCAACGGCGGTAGACACGTTAGAGCCGCGCCGTCAGCACGCCGTTTTTTTCGCCGCCAGCTACGCGCCTTCGGGACAAGACCTCCGCAACGCGCGCTTCGCGGTCTCGCGCACGACTTCGTAAAGGTGGTGGGACGCAGCGTCTTTGAGCGCCCTTCTGTTGGCGTCGGCGTCGGCGTCCGCGTCTCCGCATCCCTGAGGGGCCCTCTCCTCGCCCATCGCGCGCGCGGCGTTGCGTGCGAGCCCTTCGGCCCCCGGTCTTCGCAGCGGCGTGGCCCCGGTGTACCCGAGCATTTCGTCGTCGTTTGCCTGCAAAAGATCACGAAGCCGGAGCTCGCGCCACGTGGGCAACGGCGTCAAACTTGACTCCCGCAGAGGCTCACGCGCGCCCCGTCCCGCGTTGTACGGGCACACCGTTTGGCAGTCGTCGCAGCCGAAAACATGCGCGCCCATCTGCCCCTCCAGTTCCTCCGGAAATGGCCCACGGTGCTCGATGGTCAGGTAGGCCACGCACCGCCTCGGATCGAGAATCCAAGGCCCGTCAAAGGCCTGCGTGGGGCAAGCATCGAGGCATCGCGTGCAGCTCCCGCATCGGTCTTCGAGGGGGGTGCCTTCTTGCACCTCCAGCGTCGTCACAACTTCGCCCAATAGGACGAGGGACCCGAGGCCCGGCACGATGATGAGCCCATTTTTCCCAACGAATCCAAGGCCGGAGCGGGCCGCCCACGCGCGTTCCAACATGGGAGCAGCGTCGACATAGCCGCGCGCGACGACCTCCTCGACGCCGTCGCCGAGGCCCCTCACAAAGCGCGCAAGCTTGCGAAGTTTTCGTCCCAAGGCGTTGTGGTAATCGCGCCCGCGGGCATAACGCGCAATGAGCGCCTCGAGCCCTTCGCCGTCGTCCGCGGTCGTTCGCGTGGCCGTGCAAATCACGGTCTTCGCGCCAGGTACAAAGCGCGGATTGTCGACGGTGCGGCGCGCCTCCGGGTCGTCCGCAAGAAAGCCCATGACCCCATGGGCACCACGCGCAATGAAGGCCTCGTACCGATCAAATTCCGCGCCAAGCGGCCGCGCCGACGCGAACGAAACCGCATCAAAACCAAGGCGATACGCCTCTTCGCGAATGAGCTCGGCGCGCTGTGCGGGGGTCGGCGAAGACGGGTCGTTCATGGCCACACCGTACCGCGAACACCCGCCCCATGGTCGCAGCTTCGCTCTTGCGACGGGGGCCTCGGAAAGGGCATGGTGCGGTTATGGCTTCCGAACCTGCGATCATTTTCGCGGAGCGCACCGAGGGCGTCTACCCGATCAACGTCGATGCTGTTCTGCTCGGCGCATTTCTTTTCGACCTGAAAGCGCCCCGAACCCGCCGCCACGCGGTGGATCTCGGGTGCGGCTCCGGCGTCATCGGGCTTCAACTATTGGCCGCGTGCCGTTTCGATCGCGTGACGTTCGTGGACGTGCATTCTGCAAGCATCTCAAGTGCCATGGCCAGCGTAGAAGCTTCCGCATTCAGTCATCGTGCCGACTTCGTGGCGACCGATGCCCGCGCATACGCAGACACTCAGAAGGGCATAGCCAATCTCGTTGCTATCAATCCACCGTATTTCGAACCGCATACGGTAACACTTTCACCGTCAGCCGACAAAAACCGAGCGATCAGCGGTTCTCTTCCCCTTTTTCTGCGCGCAGCTCGTCAGCTTCTCGGGCGCGCCGGCCGCGTCGTGTTGGCCTATCCGGCCGCGCGTTTCGATGCGTTGCTCGTCGAATCGGTGCGCGTAGGCCTCGTGCCAAAGGTCGCGCGTTTCGTTCACGGACGCGCCGGAGAGCCCGCGCGCCTCGCGCTGGTAGCCTTTGCCGCGGGCGGGCTCGGCGGCCTGAGGGTGCTTGAGCCCCTCGTGGAGTGGGAGGCTAGCGGCGGAGACGCGAAGCTCCGCCCCGCAATGACCGGCGAATACCAGGCAATTCTCGCGCGGTGGCGCCGGTGGATTGGCGTTCCTCCGAACGAAAACCGCTCTATAGCCTGATTTTTCCGAGCAACGGACACACGGCGTCGATGAGGGCGCTCAACTTCGCCGCCGCGGCCATGCTCGTGATCTCGGGTTCTTCGAGGCTCACCTCGAAGGGCACCGTGAGGCGCGCTTCCGAGTCTCCGAAGTGGGAGCGAAGCCCGCGCAGGTATTCGTCTGTTGTCTTTTGAGCGGCCATCAACTTTTGGAGCTGGCCCACGTAACCGTGAGGAACGCGGTTCGTGCCAGAAAAGACGATCTCGACGGCCGGCCCGCGCTGAATATCAGGGGATTTACGGGCGAAACGCACCAGAAACTGGGCCTGAAGGGCGCTCGGCCCCGTGGCGTGGACAAACACGTAGCCGCGCCGCTCAAACGGCAGTGAAACGAGCACCGGCAGATGGTGCTCAAACGACGCGCAAATGGCGTCAATCGCAGGGTCGAACGGCGCGACGGGCCGCTGGCTTGGCATCTTTTTTGGAGCGCCCGAGCCCAGCCCGCCGAGCGCACCCGGCGCGCCGGAAGCCCGTGGAGGGCCGCCCAACGCCGGTGGACGGGTGGAGTTTATGGGCAGCCGAGGGGGAGCGGGCGGCGGAGCCTTGAGGGAAGGCCGCGCAGGCGTGGCAACGACCCGGGCACCGGGGTTCATTGCGGTGGGACTGACCGGTGGCCGCCGCGCTTGCATGCCCGGGCCTGACGGGAGGGTGCCTACGGCCTGGGCCGGCTTTTTTTGAAAGTTACTGGTGCTCATGAAACGGACTCCAAAGGCGCCCGGGACGCGGGCTTAAGACGGAAACGGTGGCTGTGGTCGTCGGGATTCTCGGCGCGGACGTGGCAGGCGAAACCCGGAAAGTAAGGTGCAGACTGCACGGACGTACACTGGCCGCGACCGGGCGCGTAAACCCACATTTTTTCCTGGTCGACGTGATCGGCGCGCGGCCAAAAACTCATGCTGAGTATAGCACGAACCGCAGGCGTTCGCACCGATGTTCAGTGATTGCCGCGCAGGCGGTCGAGGCTAATGGCTGCGGCAGCCCGAACGCTCAGGTGGTTGTACTCGCTGGCTGCACTGCCGATGGGCTCAATGAGCCGATCGCAGGCATCGAGAATGGACCTCGGCATGCCCCACCCGGTTCCAAAGAGCAGGACTACGGGCTTTCCATCGCCCTCGAGCAGGTTACGGGCATCCGCATACGTCGTGCATACGATACCTTCACGCCGCGCACTCGTCGCCCATACGTCCACCTCGGAACGCCCGCCGTAGGGCGCAAAGACGTCGTCCAGGGTGGGCACGGTGACAACGATTGCCAGGGCAGTCTTTCGGTCGGGAATCCGCCGACCACTCGCCCCATCGCGCCAATGGCCCTGAATGCGCTCAACAAGTTCTCGCTGCGCAGCCACGGGATGTACCAAGTAATACGAACCACAGCCGTAACTCAGCGCACTCCTCGCGATGTCGTGGATGTCGAGGTTGGTGATCGCCGTGGTGACGATTGCTCCCTGCGCATCGAGAATTGGGTAATGCACGAGGGCCACATGCAGGGATCGGGTCATGATTCCTCGTCCGGGTGAAACGTCGCGGTCGGGGCATGCGTCTGAGCATCTTCCGTGCAATCTACACGGATATCTCCGGCGCTTGTTGGGGGGCGTTTTCGCCTCGCCCGCTTCGCCGACTTTTCTGCCGCTATGGCTGCATCGGCTGCGGCTTTTGCCTGCGCGTAAGGTGCATACAAGTCGGGGCGTCGGGCCCGGGTGCGCTCCTCGGAGTCAGTCTTTCGCCACGCCAAAATGCGCCCGTGATGGCCGCCCGCAAGCACACTCGGCACCGCCGCACCGCGAAACTCCGTGGGCCTTGTGTACTGCGCGTATTCAAGCAACGGGCCGCCATAAGATTCTTCGACGACGGATAATTCATTGCCCAAAACGCCGGGGCGAAGGCGCACGACGGCCTCACTGATCGCCATGGCCGCGACCTCGCCGCCGCAAAGAACGAAGTCGCCAAGAGACAGCTCTTCGTCGACGTGGGCCTCGATGCGCGCATCGAAACCTTCGTAGCGCCCGCAGATGAAAGTGATGGAAGATTCCAGGGAAAGACGACGCGCGTCTGCTTGGCGAAACGGCGCTCCGCCCGGGGTCAGCAGGATGCGTCGCGGCCGTTCACCGAGCCGGGCCTCCAAGGCCTCAAGGGTTGCCACGAGGACGTCGACGCGCAGCACCATGCCGCTTCCGCCGCCGTAGGGGGTGTCGTCTACGGACTTGTGACGACCAAGACCGTAATCGCGCGGGTTCTCAAAATGAAACGATACGAGACCGTCGCGGACGGCCTGGCCGAGCAACGAGGCTTGGATAAAACTCTGGAAAATATCTGGGAAAAGCGTCACGAACGCCAGGCGCTGCGCACCCATCACGGGGTCATCTCTTCGAGAGCTCCTGCATGCAAAACAATGCGCGGAGCCGACGAATCCACCGACTCGACGTAGCGCTCCAGCAAAGGGACCTCCACGGAAGTCGCCGCGTCGCCCTCGCCACTCTGCACCGTTACGACATCGGTGGACGGGTAGCGCTCGAAGGCTGTGACCTTGCCCTTCGCCTCAAGGCCGCCTCCCGGGCTCCGCTCGAAGACCTCAGCGCCCAGCATATCTTCTATGTAAAACTCACCGGCCTCGAGCTCGGGGAGGTCTCGACGCAGCACCACAACGGTCAATCCGCGAAGAGATTCCCCGTCGGCCAAGTTGGCGATACCTGCAAACTGCACAGACATTGTTTTCGCGGCGCCGCGTACCTCAGCGACGACGAGGGTGCGCTGAACCTTGCCGTCGCGCTCCAAATCGCACGCGAGGCCGGGGCGCAGCGTGGTGCTTTGCGGGTCGTACAAATGAATGCGGACCGCACCGCGGAGGCCGTGGGGCTTGAGGAGAACACCTAGGGGAATGCGTCGGTCAGTCATGGGGCGAAATCAGGGAAAGAGGCGTCTGTGAACGGGTTTCGGTGCCCGCTTCACCTACGCGAAGTTAATCGCGACGCGCGCCATGAGGGTTCGCGGCCAACCGGGCGTCATGTGAAGCCCGATCACGGCTTGCGGCTCATAGGCAACGCGCGAGGTCGTGACAACTTGAACCTCGCGCCAACGCCCATCCAGCACATTTTCGACGTCGAGGGCGGCCTCAATCCCTCGGTAACGAAGCCCGAGGCTGACGGCGAAATAGTGAATTCTTCCAGCCAGATAGACGTGCCTGCCCCCGTTTAGTGTGTTCTCAAATGCCTCACGCGCAGCGAGCACAAGGGCGTGTAGGCACCGAACGTGGGCCGGGCCCCGAAGCCCGCCGAAAACGTCGTTCGTGGTGCCATCGGAACCCTCGCGCCCGTGCTTGCAGAATGCACGTATGTGGCGTCGGTCACGGTCAGATCCGCGGGTGCACCGGATCTTGAAAACATTCCGCCAGGGCATCGACGGCCTTGCCTTCGTCGCGCCTCCAACCATGCAGCCGATGCGCAGCCCATAGATAGCCTACGAAATACGTTGTATGGTTCATGGGCCCGCCCCCCGTGCGCGAAAAGCGCGAAAACGCAAAAAGAAAACCGCAGGGTCAGCGGAGACGCTGAGGCTGCGGCTTGTTTCCACACGAACCACTCTGGTCACGACCACGAGGGACGCGGCACGGAGCGCTCACGGGCTTCAATCGACGATATCGAGATGAACTTTGCGCTGGTCTCGCGCGCCGGCGGCGGAGAGAACCGTGCGAATCGACTGGGCGGTGCGCCCATCTTTGCCAATGACTTTGCCGATGTCTGTGCGCGCGACCCGCAGTTCAAGCACCGTGGCGGAATCTTTGGCGTGCTCGGAAATCCGAACTTCTTCGGGCCTGTCGACGAGGCCCTGCACGATGGCCTCGAGAAGCGACTTGAGATCCATCAGGATACTCAGGCGCTCGCGCCAGCCTCACGGGCGCGGCGACGAAGGAGGTTCGCAACCGTGTCGGTTGGAAGCGCCCCAACGCCCTGCCAGTAGGCGAGGCGATCGGCCTTCAAATCAAGTTTGCCCGGGTTCTTCGAGGGGTCGAAGGTGCCTATCGTTTCGAGAAAACGACCATCGCGCGGTGAGCGCTGGTCGGTGACGACAACACGGTAAAACGGGTTCTTCTTGGAACCGTAGCGGGCGAGACGAATGTGAACGGCCATGGCAGCTTTTTGTACGTATTTCGTGCGTATTTGTTGCGTAATCAGCGCAGGAATCAGGTCCGAAGAACTGAGGTGGCAAAGGGGCGCCACGGAAGGAGCGTGGTGGCTAGCCGAGGAGCGCGCCGTTGTCAAAGCCCATGGCTTACGCGGATGCTGGGAAACGCGAACCGCCACAAATCGTCGCTTGCCGTCGTCGAAATACAGAGCCCTCGTTTCTCAAACAGGCCTGCCTCCGACTGCACTGGCTTTGCGGCGGGCGCTGTCTCCCAGCGCATTTCTACGTGCCCACGGAGAGGATGCTCGTGAATCGCGCGAGCAGCAAATACCCTCGGTAATCATGCACCGTCGTGTGCACCTGGTGCGCAGAAATGACCACGCGCCAAGCGGCCATGGCCTCGCGGTCGGCGCCCGTCGCGGGGTTAAAAATGGGCAGCTCCCAACGCGTACGCAGGGGCAATCGCGACATCGTGACAATGGCGTCGGAATCGGCCTCGATGGTGGCGTGAGCCCCGGGCAGCGCTCCGTCGTGAACGACGACCACTTCGCCTCGAAAGTCAAGGGTAATCGTGACGTCGGCGTCGCGCGCGCGCAGCACAAGGCGGCCGAGCATGGCCGCGCACCGCGATCGCGCAACGGGACGGGCCGCCAAATTTTGCCGCAACAATTCCGCCAACATATTGGCGAGGCCGTTGTCTTCGGCCTCCGGCGCGAGACGCACGTCGAAGGGCCCCGCAGGAGGGGCAGATGGCCTCACGACAAGTCGTCTTCCTCGGCGTACGCGACGGCCCGTATCAGGTCTTTGAGGCGCTCTTTTGTGGCCGCATCGAGCCCGAGCAGGGCCACGCCCACGCCAGGATTTGCGGCCCCGGACGAGGCCGTATTCACCCAGCGAACCACAGCGCGGACCGCAAAAACCTCATGCCCCGGCGGCTGGAACGAAAGGTTCATGAGCGTGCCCTCGCTGAGGGGGACAGGCATGGAAATGAACAGACCAAGTTCGCTGACGTTCGAGACCGCAGCGTAGAGGAAATTGTCGCCGCATTGGACATCCACGACCCAACTGACCGGGTGACGGACGCTGCGGCGACGACTTATACGACTACTGGATGGGGGCATGGTTACGACTATTCAATGACTGGTTACTGCACGCGTAGCGTACCGCCGTTGATTCGGCCATCGGGATCGGCGGTGCCAGAGCGAACCTTCAACCGCTGATCCCCCAGGTACAAGCCGAAGAATATCGTGTAATTTCCCGGGCCAAAGTTGGGCTCCAAGCTCGTCTCGAAGTCGTCAACGACGAGGTCTCCCGCTCGCCAGAGGGTCGTCGGGTACCGCCCCTTCGCGACCTTGTGATCGCCGTTGTGCCGCCGGCGATTGGCCCCGTCGATGTGCACAAAAAAATCGTAGTCGGCACCCACCGGCGCGAGAACCCTCATGAGCGTGCGGATGCGAAACTTTCGGCCGGGGCTCACCCCATCGAGGGGTTTGTTGTCCATGTCGAGGAGGTCAATTCCGACGACGGTCACGCGCCCATCGAGATCGACGTTGAGGGGTCTCTGGGGCACGGGGAGAGCCTCCGGCAAGACCGCATCGAGCGCATTATTGCTCACCTCGCCCGCGGTTAACGCACTCACCGCAAGCAAGACTTCGCTCGACCTGTCGTCGAGAATCGGAAGGTTGCGCATCGGGTTCGACTGGGCTCGCCAGAGGGCATCGAGGCGCGGCAAATCGGCACCCTTGAACAGGAGAAATCGGCGATGACTTTGCGGCGCCGCAAGCCACCGCACCGATTCTTCGACCGTGGCAACCGAGTTGACCTCGCCCCCGGCGTAGTACGACGAGGCCCGCGTGCCGACGGCCAGCAGGGCCATTTCGTCCCCGGATTTTCGGGCTTTTGTGTAACGGTCGAAGACGCCCTTCGGCGAAAGTTGATCGCTCAACTTGGGGTAGACCACCGCGTTCATCGCAAATCCGGCGAGGGCCGCGCTCACCACAATGCCCGCAGCTCGGCTGCCCTGAAGCAGGTCTCCCGCAATGCCGAGAAGCACGAGCGGCGCAAGGCACGTCGGAATCGCCATCGCCACACTCAGGCCCCATTCCCTGCCCGATTGGTGCAGCAAAAACGCCACGACCAGCGGCATCACCGCGAGAAGTGCGGGCAAAAAGAACGCGCCGACCACCACGCGCTCCGCGACAGGCCCCGGCGTCCGCACGCGAAGAAACATGGCTTCGAGCGGAGCAAGGCCCCGGGTTAGCGAAGCAAATCCCAACGGTTTCGCGTCGTCGAAAGCCCACGAAATCACATCGGTCATGAGGCGAGCCCCCATCACGATGACTGCAAATGCCAGCGGAATCGCCCACCAAACATTCATCAAGGCTTGGCGCGCAGGCAACGGAACACCGAGGGCCCAGGCCGCCTTTTGGCCGACGCCGTAACGCAGAACCACCGCCACGGCCGCCAGCATTCCCGAGAGACTCGCGAAGCCTTTGGCGACGCCCCACTCCCAGGTCGAGAGAACATTGCGTGCAAGCTGCACGTATCGCCGCGGGTCGAAAACCTCGCCCTCCGCGCGTGGCGAAAGCAGCGCCACCCAGAAGAGCGCCGCGGGCAAAAGAACGAGGCGCGTCAGGTCTCCAGAGAGCGCCTTGAAGGCCTCTGGAACCACGGCATTTCGCACATTAAATGCAAGAAACAGCTTCTCGGGCTGCTCACGAAAATCGTGCTGGACGACAAGGACCAGCAACACTCCCGCGATGGCTACGATGAGGCTTGGTCTCGCTCCCTTTTCAATGTCGCGAAGGGCCATGCCGACGGCCATCGCGATGAGCGGCACGTGCAAAAATGGAACGGGTTCGAGGGAAGCAAGTCCAAGCGAATGAACAAAATACGCAACCCCAAGCCCCGTGACAACGAGGGTCCGAGCGCTGCGATTTCCTGAAGCCTCACCCATCGTCATGCGCCCGAGGGCGAACGGAGCGAGGCCCGCCCAAGGAACGATCGCGTGGCCCAGATCCGCAATAACGGCGTCAAACGTAGGTGCCGGTTTGACCATGCGCGGGAGCGAACCGAGCCAATAACTGAAGGTTCCGGATGGCGTATGACCGAGAGCATACGCTACACGGCCACCGAGTAGGATGGTGGCCAATGCAGCGCAAATGACCAGGGCTACGCCCATGGCATCGAGCACGGCGGCTCCTTCTACGACCATCACGAAACCCGCCAAGGCCACGGTGGCGAGCGGGATGATGGCACCGAAGAAGACACCTCGAGACAAGACCGCAGCGGCGAGGGCCACAAGACCCAAAACGAGAGCGGTCGTGCGGACGCACTTGGAACACTCGCCCGCACCCATGCCAAAGGCCGCGGTTCCGAGACCCAGCGTGGCACCGGTCACCGCAACGATGGCGACGATATCGCCGATGAGCGCGTGCGCCTGCACGGCGAATAGAGGCATCGTCACAAGGCAGGCCACCGCGAAGACCGCCGCACGGCCGTCGGAGGCGCGGCGCACGACGGCATGAACGATGAGAGCCCCGGCGATCGCGAGCAAAATAAAGGGCAGACGACCGGCCCACTCCCGGAGCCCAAAGGCTGCAAAGCCCCCCGCAGAAAGGATGAAGGGCAGTTCGCCGCGCCCGAGATCATCGAGGTGCGGCATGGTCGGATCGGCGTTCGCGAGAGCCAGGCCGTCGGCGTGAAAAAGATGGACCGCGAGGCGCCGTGCGAGCTCGGCGACGTTGAGCTCATAGGGGTCCCAAAGGCCCGCGCGCGAGGGGAACGGGACGACCAGGCACGCAATCACCGCGAGGCCCAGCGACACGAGCCACGGGCGCGGAACGAGCGAATGCGCAGGCACCAGTTCCGCCGTCGCCTCACCGGGCGGCGAGTCTTCGGTCGAGGGTGGTAGCGCCCGAGAGTCCTCGGATTCACACGGCAAAGGCTCAGCAGACGAAATTTCGGCCATCGGGGCGTGGCTCTATAACGCATTTGGTCCCGATGGAATCGGGCAGCCGCATGGAGCGCTACGAACCGTTCGAATAGCCAAGAGCCGCCGCCGGACTAGTCCTGCTTAGGAAGCGAATTTCCTGCATTTATGCATTGTCGTTAGGCATTGCTTGCGGGAACAAAATGTGCGTCGGAAGAACGCTGCCGCTGCTTTCCATCGCCAAACGGAGCGCCGTGGGCTAGCGGCCATGCTGGAAACACGAGACGCCTCGAATCGTCAGTTGTTTTCCTCAAAATACAGGGGTTATTCCCACCCCAAACTGCCCTAGCTTCGAGAGCGTTCGCGTTTCCCCGCGCACTTCTAGCGGCGATCGATCCCGCGAGACTGAAGATGCCGACGCCCCGTTCTGCTGGCCCCAAGGCCGACAAATCCGAGAGAAAAGACCCGCGCCCCACTTCCAAGGGCAAGCCACCCGCAGCTCCGTCGAGGCCAGCGAGTTCCGCTGCAGCAAAGGTTCCCGCGGATCGCCCAGCGACCAAGAGCGGCGGCGAGCGTCGCGGAAAGACTTGGAAACGCCCAGGAAGAACGTCTCGCCCCACGGGCGCAAACGGGAGGACACATGGGCCCGCGACGGAAGAAATCTTGGAGCGCGCCAGTAAGTTCACCCGCCCCGGGTTCGATCCGAAGGCCGAGAAGGGCACAAAACGCGCGCCCGCAGCCCTTGCCAAAGAGCCCCGCGACGCCAAGAAAAACGCGCCCGCAGCCCTTGCCAAAGAGCCCCGCGACGCCAAGAAAGGCCCGCCCGCAGCCCTTGCCAAAGAGCCCCGCGACGCCAAGAAAAACGCCTCCTCAGCCCTTGCCAAAGAGCCCCGCGACGCCAAGAAAAACGCCCCCGCAGCGGCTGCCACGAAGGCCGACAAGAAGGCCCCTGCTGCCCGGGCCCGCGGGCCAGTGGCGAGCCCGGCGGTCGACGAGAACAACGAGAACGACGACGCCAAGAATGACAAAATGGCCGTCGGCGAAACGCGCCGCACCCCCACGCGCCGCCGCGCGATCACCGTCGTCACCGAAGGTCCGTTCAAGGCGGGCACCGTCGCCATCATCGGTCGCCCAAACGTGGGAAAATCCACGCTGGTGAACGCCATTCTTGGGGAGCAACTGACGATCGTGAGCTCACGGCCGCAGACCACACGAGACACGATTCTTGGGGTTCGCACGCTCGGGCAACGCCAGCTCGCGGTTCTCGATACGCCCGGCCTGCACAAGGCGTCATCGAAGCTCGGTGCCCACATGAACGCGGCGGTAACCGATGCCGTCGAGCGCGCGGACATCGTGCTCTTTGTGACCGAACCACCGGCCAGAGGTCACGCTGTGCGGCCCGCCGACCGCGCGATTTTGTCGCGCTTGCGGCCCGGTGCCAAGGTCGTTCTCGGGCTTAACAAAGTCGATACAGTCGTGCCGAAAGAGCGCCTCTTGCCGATGCTCGAAGCGCTCTCGGAAGTGCGTGAATTTGTTTCGATTGTGCCGTTTTCTGCACGCGACGAAGACAACGTCGAACGCCTGTTCGCAGTCCTCGCCGAACTCCTTCCCGAGGGCGAGGCGCTCTACGACGACGACACGCTGACCGATCGACCGTTGCGTTTCTTTGCCGCCGAATATGTGCGCGAGCAGCTCCTTCGAAAAATTCGCGACGAGATTCCCCACGGCGTCGGAGTCGTCGTCGATTCATGGGAGCCGCGCGAGACCCTCGATTACGTGGAACTCACGGTGCTCGTCGCGCGTGAATCGCACAAGCCCATCGTCCTCGGCGCGCGCGGTGAAATGCTCCAAAGCATCGGCACCGAGGCACGGGCGCGCCTCGAAAAACTCACGGGCCGCCAAGCCATGATCAAAATATTCGTCCGCGTCGAACCCGATTGGTTCGAGCGCCCGGACCGCCTTCGCGAACTCGGCTACGCCGCCGAGAGCACCATCGACCGCCTCCTCGTAGAACCATCATGACCCGCCACCGTCGGCGCGCTGCGCCCTCTTCCCTTCCCGCTTCCGCGAGCGGTCACCCGATTGTCGTCATCGTTGGCCGCCCAAATGTGGGCAAATCAACGCTGTTTAATCGTCTGGCGCGCCAAAAACTCGCCATCGTCCATGACGAGCCCGGGGTCACCCGCGACAGGCATTACGCTGCCACTATGCTGTATGGCCGTCATATAGTCGTCGTTGATACCGGGGGATACGATCCCGAGGACGAAGACCCGATGAAAACGGGCATCGCTCGCCACGTGCGCGAGGCGATTGCGGAGGCCCACATCATCGTATTTGTGAGCGACGCCACGATGGATCTCACCCACGCGGATCGCGCCGCCGTCGATCTGCTGCGCCGCACGTCGAAGCCCGTCATTTACGTGGCAAACAAGGCCGACTCACCGCGCGTCGACAGCGACGCCTTTGACCTTTACCGCATGGGCGTCAAAGAGGTCATTCCTGTCAGCGCGTTGCATGGGCGCGGCATGCAAGATCTCGAACTTCAGGTCTTTCGAAACCTGCCCGACGACGCCCCGCTTCCGGAAGAAGAGCCCGAAGAGCGAATTCCCCGGATTGCACTTATTGGCAGGCCAAATGCTGGTAAATCGAGTTTGCTCAATCGCCTTCTCGGCGAAGACCGCATGCTCGTCGACTCCATGCCCGGCACCACGCGCGACTCCATCGACGCGCTCGTGGAGTTTCAGGGGCAACGCTTCATCATCATCGACACCGCGGGCCTTCGTCGAAAAGCGAAAGTGGTATCCGGCGGCGACGAAGTGGAGAGCATGTCCACGCACGCCACGATCGAGACCATCGAGCGCGCCGACATCACCATTCTCGTGAGCGACGCGAGCGAAGGGGTGGCCGAACAAGATGCTAAAATCATGGGCCTCGCCGCCGACCGCGGCCGAGCGCTCATTATTGCCATCAACAAATGCGACCTCTTGCAGCGCGATGCGTTGGCCAAAGCCGAGGTCGATGCGCGCGATAAACTCAGTTTCGCACCTTGGGCGCCGCTTCTACGCATCAGCGCAAAAACAGGCCGCGGCCTCAAAGAACTCGCCGAAATGATTGCCACCGTGGACGCCGCGTACCATCGGCGCGTCACCACGGGCGCCCTCAACCGATTCTTCGCCGCCGTGCTCGAACACCGCAGTCCGCCCACCAAAGACGGCCGCGCCCCGCGCATTTACTTCCTCACGCAAGTGCAGTCTGCACCGCCCAAATTCGTCATCATTTCGAACGCGCCGGAGCACATTCACTTCAGCTACCAGCGCTACGTTCAGAACCAAATCCGCAAGGCTTTTGACTTCACGGGCGCACCGCTCTTCGTCAAGTACAAAGAGAAACGAAAACGCGCGAAGGGCGCACCGAAGACGGTCAACGAAGACGCCCCCGCGACGGATTCGGATCGCGACGACGACGACGACGACTCGGACGATTTCGACGACGATAATTGAAGCAGTTTTGCTGCGTTCAAGGGGGTGCGTGCATCATGCATGCACCTCTTTTTCGTGTAGACGGCGCGTTTTTTGCCCGCCCGATCTACGCGCCGACGACGGGTTGCGCTTGCAACAAAAACTCGCTGACCTGACCGAGCAGTTTCACGTCATGCACGTCTTGGGCGAGGCGCGGAATCGCCAAGATGGGCATGAGCGCGGACCATTCGCTCGTGAGCTTCTGAAGAACGCCCGCGTCGTGTTTCGCGATGCGATGCGCACCGGCGTACGCCTCCGCCAAACGCGCCGGCAGGTCGTCGTCGAGGGGACTCGGAGCGCCTCCGCGAAGGGCTTGCGCGTAGCCCTCGGCGACCTCACCCAAACGGGGAGAACCCGGGTCACCCGCCGGGGCCATGTGCACCTGATTGAGGATAAACGCTGCGCATCGCATGCGAGAAGCCCGCAGTCGGTCGGCGAAGAAAAGACCCTCTTGAATCGCGACGGGCGAGGGCGAAGCGACCAACACAAAACAAACTTCAGAGCTCGCGAGAAACGCCTGAACGAGGGCTGCTCGCTCTTTGAAGCCACCGAAAAGTTCGTCGAGTTGAGACAGCACTTGAGCCATATCGCCAAGGAATTCGCCGCCGGTGATCTTTCCGAGGCCCCGCAGAACGACGCTCGCACTCTTGGCCAAAAGGTTCAGCGAGAACTTTCCAGAACTCTCGAAGGCCTCAATAAACCAGCGCATGGCGGCCGAATCGAGGGCGTCCACGAGCTTCTGCGGCGCATCGAGAAAATCCAGAGCATTGGCCGTTGGCGGGGTGTCGAGAATGATGAGATCGAAGCGCGGATCGCCCTGCACCGCGAGGAGTTTTTCCATCGCCATGTATTCCTGCGTACCCGCTAGAGACGAGGATATTTGCTGGTAAATCTTGTTGGCCAAGAGCTTTTCTGCGCGCTCCGGGCTCGACGAATGCTTCAGGACCAGACCGTCAAATGTGCGCTTCGTGTCCAACATCATGGCGGTGAGCTGGCCTGTCGCCGGATACCCCGCCTCCTCAAAACGAGCCGGCTCCACGCTCATCGCCTCCGCCGACTGCATGTCGATGCCCAATGCCTCCGCCAGACGCCGCGCAGGGTCGATGGTGAGCACGAGAACGCGCTTTCCCCGCCTGGCCGCCGCAACACCCAGGGCGGCGGCGGTCGTCGTTTTACCGACCCCTCCAGCGCCGCAGCTGACGATGACCCGATGAGACGAGAGCAGGGCGGCGAGAGGTCCGTCGGTCATAAAAGTCCTTCTGGCACGGTCATTCCATGTACTCGCCTTCGGGCAAATTCGAAAACTTGGTGTACTCGCGCTCGAAGCGGACCTTCACCGTATCGGTCGCTCCATTCCGGTGTTTCGCGAGAATTAGCTCGGCGATGCCCGGCTCCCCGGAGTCCTCTTTGTTGTAATAGTCGTCGCGGTAAATGAAGATGATGTTGTCGGCATCTTGTTCGATCGCGCCCGACTCGCGAAGGTCGCTGAGCATGGGTCGCTTGGCTTTGTCGGTGCGGGACTCCACCGCTCGATTGAGCTGCGAAAGCGCGATGACCGGGAGCATCAGCTCCTTCGAAAGGCCCTTCAGTCCGCGGGATATCTCGCTTATTTCCTGCTCCCGTGAGGTCGCGCCGTCGCGGCCCTTCATGAGCTGCAAGTAGTCAATAATGACGAGCCCAACCCGCGAGCCGTCATTCTTGCGCTCGTACTCGGCGATCAAACGCCGCATCTTGGCGCGCACCTCGAGCAACGTGACGCTCGGCGTGTCGTCGATGTAAATCGGCAGGCGACTTAGCAGCGAGGCGGCGGCGGTGAGTTTCGTCCAGTCTTCGGTGGTGAGAGCGCGGCTACGCATCTTGCTGACGTCGACGCGAGCCTCGCTGGCGAGCATGCGATTGGTGAGCTGTTCCCTGGGCATTTCCAGGGAAAAGACCATAACAGCTACGCCCGGAACCTCGGCCCGCTTCCCCGGATGCTCCGGATTCTCAATGATGCGCGGGCGGGCCACATTTTGGGCGATGTTGAGAACGAACGAGGTCTTGCCCATACCTGGGCGCGCCGCGACAATCGTGAGATCACCCTCGTGCAACCCGCTGGTCAAACGGTCGTAGCGATCGAAGCCCGTGGGTACGCCGGTTATCCAGCTGCCCGCGAGAGCTGCAGACTGCATCTTTTCGAACGAGCGAATCAGAATGGGCTTGATGTGCTCAACGCTCGACGAGCTGCCCGTGCGCGCAATCTGGTAAATGGCCTGCTCTGCGCGATCGATAAACGGCTGCGCCTCGCCGTAATCGATGTAGCCCTCCGCGGCGATGCGCTGGGCCGCTACGATAATTTGACGCACGCGCGCCTTCTCGAAAACGGTGGTCGCGTAGGCCTCAACGTTCGCGAGGGCCGGTGCCACATTGAGCAGCTCCGTCAAGAACGGCATGCCGCCCACCTGCTGCAAGCGCTCGCGGTCGCGGAGCCAAGAGCTCACTTGAATGTAGTCTACAGGTTGCCCGCGTTCGCGAAGCTCGAGAGCGGCCTCGAAAATGCGGCGATGGGCCTCGGAATAGAAGTGCTCCGCCTTGAGGTATTCCAGTACTTTATCGATCGCGGAGGGATCGATAAGCACGGCACTCAAGATGGCGGCCTCCGCGTCGAGGTCACTCGGGGGAATGCGGCCGTCGGAAGGGGGAAGCTCCTTTTGCCGTTCGCGTCGCGTGTAGTCTGCAGCCATATTAACCCTTCCTCACGATGCCAGGTTGGACCCCGTTAGCCGCCAAATGAAAAGAGCCCCGGAATGGATTCCAGAGCTCTTTTGTTTGCCCGCGTGCCGTTCACCCTACCTTGGGATTGGCTGGGGAAAGGCTGGCGAAAGCCTGCCGGAACGCACGTGGGCGCGCCGGCCGTCCATCGTCTTAGGCCTTGGCGATCTCGACCTTGATCGTGGCGACCACGTCGTGGTGAAGTTGAACCTTGACCTCGTGGCTGCCGAGACTGCGAAGAGCCTCGCCGATTTGCAGCTTTTTGCGGTCTACGGCGAAGCCGAGGGCCTTGAGGGAGGCCTCAAGGTCTTTGGCCGTCACGGAGCCGAAAAGGCGGCCGTCAGAACCGGCTCGTTGCGTGAGGTTAACCGTGACGCCCGAGAGCTTCGTGGCGAACGCGCCGGCCTCTTGCTTGGTGCGTTCAGCCCGCGCCGCGGCGATTGCCTTGTCGTGGGCAACCCGCTTGACAGCGCTCGCCGACGCCGGGACGGCGAAAGAGCGGGGCAGCAAGAAGTTGCGGGCAAAACCTGGACGAACACGAACAAGGTCGCCGGCTTTGCCGAGATTCTTGACGTCTTGGTGGAGAATGACTTGAAGGGTGGATGGCATGGTCGTGCTCTTAAAGAAAGAGGGTCAGGCCCCGGGCGCTTCTTCAGCGTCGGGAGCGGGTTCTTCTTCAACCCGGTGGCGGGCATCCGACGGGGGATCGACGAAACCCAAGGACCGCTCGCGCGACTCTTTGTTGTCGTCTTCGTCTGTGGCGAGCTCGAGGCGGGCCAGCTTGATCTCTTCTGGGTCGATCTGCACAGTGGAAACGTCGACGCGGTCGCGGAGCTTTACCGTGATAAATTTCAGGACAAAGTCTGCGATGCGGAGGTTTCGCTCGAGCTCGGCGACGAGGCCGCCACCACCCAGGTACTTCATGTAAATGTAGACACCACGGCGCTGCTTGGCGACCGGGTACGCAAGCTTACGACGACCCCAAGATTCAACCTTAAGGAGCTTGCCCTTTTCGCGGTCGATGATCTCGTTCAGGCGATTTTGAAGCTTCTCCGCCGCGTCGGGATCGACGTCGGGACGGAGGACGAAAATCGTCTCGTACTCGGTGGCTCGGACTGGGCGGGCTGCAGTAGATGCGCTGGCGGCCGGTGCGCTGGTGATGACGCTCATGAATGACCTTTTGGGGGACGCCCACGAAAAGATGTCGTGAGCAAGGTTCCGTAGGACGGGCGGGGCTAGCAAGGAACCAGCTCGCCCGCAAGGGAATACGGTCTACGGGATCGACGAAGGCGCGGCGTTGGCGAGGGCCGTCGCGCGTGCGACTTTTCCCTCGATAAATGCCTCGACGATCGGCTGCACGCGCCCGAGAACGCGGTCCATTTCGCCGCGCTCGTAGGCATCGAAGCGCGCCAGGACCCAATCGGCCACGGAGCCGGTGAAGCCCGCGGGGGCGCGCCCAATGCCGATGCGGACCCGCGCGAAATCGGCCGTTCCAAGTTTGGCCTGAATGTCGCGAAGGCCGTTGTGGCCCGCGTGACCTCCGCCAACTTTCGCCCGGAGCTGGCCCAGCGGCACGTCCAGTTCGTCGTGGAGCACCACAATCTGCGCTGCGGCGACCTTAAAAAAAGCCGATGCAGTCTGCACGCATTGCCCGGAGAGATTCATGAAAGTCAGGGGCCGCAATAAAACGACCGGCTCGCCCGCGAGGGTGCCGGTCGCGTATTCGCCGTTGAACTTTTCGCGAAATGCCGTGGCATTCGACGCGCCCGCAAGGACGCGCAGGGCATCGAAGCCTGCATTGTGCCGCGTGGATTCGTATTCCCGTCCGGGATTGCCGAGGCCAACGAGCAAATGCACGCGGAACTACTTCTTCTTCGCGGGGGCCTTCGCGGCGGGAGAAGCCTTGGCCGCAGGTGCGCCCTTGGCACCGGCTTTTGCGTCTTTTCCGGCTGGAGCGGCTGCTCCGGCCACTGGCGCTGCGTCCGCATCGGTATCGGCTTCAGGTGCCGCGACGTGAATGACGGTCTGCTCTGGCGGCAAACGAATGGTGACGCCCGCGCCGAGGTCAAAGTCTTTGGCGGCCACGTGAGCACTGAGCTCGAGGGCGCTGACGTCGTAGGTGACCCTCAATGGGATGAGGTCGGGGGTGCAGCGAACGGGGAGCGTGCGGAAGACCTGGCGAAGAACGCCGCCCTTCACAACGCCAACGCATTTGCCCGTGGTGACGAGCAGAATCTCCGCATCGACCTCGCGATCGAGCTTCACTTCGATGAAATCGACGTGCTCAATTTGCCGCGAAAGAGGGTGAATTTGGAAAGAACGGACCATCGCGAGGATGTCGCTCTTGCCTTCGACTTCAAGCTTCACGACGGTGTTCTTGCCGCGCTCGCTGGAAAGGATCTTGTGCACTTCTTTTGGATCAACCGCGACGGCAAGCGCCGCGAGGTCTTTGCCGTAAGCCACGGCGGGAAGCGAACCTGCCGCGCGTAGGCGACGTGCCTCGGGCGAACCGTTCGTGTGGCGGACCTTGGCGGGAAGGACGTGAATGTTCGTGCTCATCGGGGACGACCTCGGCGCGGCCCAAGATGGAGCCGCAAAATCAGGACGGTGGGCTATGCCAGAATCCGTGCCTGTTGACTAGTGACTTTCGTCGAAGGATTCGACTGGAGGGGAAAGGCCCGCGGCAACGAAATGCCTTGGGCGTGGAAACTACCTCGCAAAACGCGCCTCGGTAAGGGCCCGTTATGCGAACAAACGGCTGATGGAGTCGCCGGATACAATGGCCTTGATGGCTTCGGAAAGAAGCTTGGAGACCGTGAGTTGCTTGATCTTTGGGCAGGCGCGGGCCGCGTCGGTCAGGGGGTGGGTGTCGGTGACGATGACCTCTGTGAGGGGCGACGCGGCAATGCGTTCGATCGCCGGGCCCGACAACACGCCGTGGCACGAGACCGCAGAAACGCTGGACGCGCCCGCGGCCATAAGCGCCTGCGCGGCGCCGCACAGGGTGCCCGCCGTGTCGATCAGGTCGTCGACGATGACGCAGCGCTTGCCTCGCACGTCGCCAATGACGTTCATCACTTCGCTCACGTTGGCGCGTTCGCGGCGTTTGTCGATGATGGCGAGACCACCGCCTAGGCGCTTGGAATAAGCCCGCGCGCGCTCGACGCCGCCCGCATCGGGCGAGACCACCATGGAGTCTTCGCCGAACTTCGGACGAAGGTATTCGAGCATGACGGGCATGGCGTAAAGGTGGTCGAAGGGAATGTTGAAAAACCCTTGTATTTGCCCGGCGTGAAGGTCAACGGAGACCACGCGATTGACGCCCGCTGCGGTCAGCAAATCGGCCACGAGCTTGGAGGTGATGGGCGACCGCGGATGCACTTTTCGGTCTTGGCGCGCGTACCCGTAATAGGGAATCACGGCGGTAATAGAGCCCACCGACGCTCGGCGAAGGGCGTCGCAGAGAATGAGCAGCTCCATCACGTTGTCGTTCACCGGTCGGCAGGTGGACTGGATGATGAAGGCGTCAACGCCACGCACGTTTTCGCGAATTTCGCAATAGGATTCGCCATCGCTGAAACGCTTGAAATCCACCTTCGACAGACTCATGTCGAGGTGGGTGGCAATGCTTTCGGCCAGGGGGAGATTCGCTGCGCCGGAAAGAAGGCGGTAATCTTTTTTGAACATGGCTGACGCTCCGAGGGTGTGTCGCCGACGCTCCGAGGGTGTGTCGACGACGCGCCGAGGCGTCTACCGACGCGGCGCGGGCGTGTCAACGTGACCGCGGCTTTACGCCGCGACGCCATCGAATCTTCAGGCCATTTGCCAAAAAAATCTTTCACTCCCAGACACGCGTGGACCGGCCCTCGCCCCGGATCTGTTAACTATTCGTGACACGTCCGTTGTATGTCGTACGGATGCTTTACGTACTGCTGTCGTGAAGTCGGGGTCCGTCCTGTGCAACAGGGGTGGGCGACGAAGGCCCAAACGCGCTACGGCGCTGCGCGTGCCCCCGTCCCCTGCCCTGCCCGATCTCCAGCCCTCGAACGCCGCGATTGACGCCATTCGCCGCGGCCATCCATGGCTTTGGCGCGATGCCCTCGGGCGCCAAGGCGCGAGTCTCGCGCATGGCACCGTCGTGCGCATCGTCGACGAAAAACGTGACGCCGTCGCCGTCGCGGTCTTCGCGTCCGAGGGGCCCATCGCGGCGCGCGTCTGGGGGTCACAGCCCGGGGAGACGGCGATCGAGGGGTTGCTCGCAACGCGCCTGGACGCTGCTTTTTTGCGTCGCAAACGCATGATCGCAGAAGACACCAATGCCTACCGCTTGGTGCACGGCGAGGGTGATGGCCTCGGCGGATTCATCGTCGATCGTTACGGACAGGTTTTGGTCATCGAGGCGGAAGGGGGCGCCACGGCCCACGTGCCGGCCCTCGTCGACGCCCTGTGGCGGCGCGGTGAAGGCATGGGCATCGCCTCCATTCTGTTCAAGAATACGCGGTCCACCTCGCCAGAAAAAGTGGAGCTCCTTCGAGGCACCCCGGTCACCGAACCTCTCGTCGTGATGGAGTACGGCACCGCTTTCGAGGTGGATGTTCTGCACGGACAGAAGACGGGAACCTTCCTGGATCAGAGGGAAAACAGGCAGATCGTGCGCCGACTCGCGTTGGGCAAACGCGTCTTGAATTTGTTTTCCTACGCCGGTGGTTTTTCGATTCAGGCGGCATTGGGCGGTGCCACGCAGGTCACCAGCGTGGACCTCGCGGGCAAGGCGCACGCCACGGCCTCGCGCAACGTGAAGCTCGCGGGACTCACGGGCGAGCGCTTTTCGTTCATCACCGCCGACGTCTTCACATGGCTCGCGGCGGCCCGCCAACGCGCCGAGCGCTTCGACGTCATCATCTGCGATCCGCCATCCATGGCGCCATCCGAAAAAGCCGTTCCGAAAGCAACGAAGGCCTACCGTGATTTGCATGCAGGTTGCATAGAACTGCTCGCACCCGAGGGTATTTTCTGTGCTGCATCGTGTTCGAGTCACATGAACTTGGAGCGTTTTCTTGAAACCCTCGACGCACGCGCCCTCGGAGCGAGAGCCCTTTCGATCGTTCAGATCGCCGGTGCCCCGCCGTGCCATCCGGTGAAGCCCGCCTTCCCCGAGGGGGCCTATTTGAAGTTCGTTGTGCTTACCTGAACGCAACGTGGATGCTGGGAAACGGCGGGCCGCCCCAGCGCGCCAACCCTTCGTGCACCGACCGCAGCGCGTCGCCCAGGCCCACGCCGCTGTAGCCCGCCCCGACGAGGGCGAGCCACGGGTGCTGGTCTTGCAATGCGCGTGCAGAATACATGCGTGCAATATGACCAACAACAGGTTGCGGCGTGGCGCGAGGAAACCGCCGGACCCAGTCTTTTTCCGGGTTTCCGCTCAGTCCAAGCAAGGGCGTCAGCTCCTCAAGGCCTCGCGCAGCAAGTTCCGCGTCCGTGGCCGCGTTCGCGTCGAAGTGCGTTCCGGAGGCAAGAAAGGCTCTCACGAATACGAAGCCCTCGGGCTTTCTTCCGGGCCATTTTGACGACAGAAAACTCGCCGCGACAACCCCTCCCGCACGGCGATCGATGGCGATAAAGCCGCTGGCGTCGAGGGTGTGCGCCACATGTTTTTCCGCGAGGGCGTAGATCACGACGTGCGCCGATCCGTGAGGAATCTCCTCGAGCTTAGCCGCCAAGGCGGGCGCACCCGCCCCCAGCAACTGGGCACCGACGCGCGGCCCCGTGGCGACGACAACCCGCGATGTATCGAGGATTTCCCCTGATAGAAGCTCCACGCGCGCGCGGCCTGCGCCCGCCCCTTCGACACCGCGAACCGGGTCGTTTAGGCGAAGGTCACCCGCCGCCGCCGCCGCTTCCACGAGCGCATTCACAAGCTGCCCAAGTCCGCCGCGCAGCGACAGAAACGTGCCCGCCTCGCCCGCTCGCCGGCGCGCGACGGCCTGGCCCAAAAGGGACCTCCCCGCTGCTTCCGCTTCGACGAACTGGGGAAAGGCCGCGCGCACCGAGAGCTCGTCGGGGTCGCCGGAATGGATGCCCGCCAAAATGGGAAGCGATACTTCGCGTGCCCAACGCGCTCCCATGCGGCGGCGGAGAAAATCGCCGATCGACTCGTCGGTGTGGGAATCTCCCCAGTTTTTCCTCGTGACGAGAGGCTCCAAGAGAACCCGGCGCGCCATGCCTTTGTCGCGCGCGGCGATGCCCAGCGCCGCGCGCGCGGTCGTTGGAATGGTGAGCTTCAGGCCGCGAGGCATGGGCTCAAGACCATTGCGAACGCGCGCCAATAGTTTTTTTGCCGCAGGCTGGGGCTCTACGACCTCGGCACCGAGACCCAGTTCTATGCACAGTGCACGCATCTGTGGCTTCGCTGCGACCCACCCGTCGGGGCCCACATCCAGAACCGCGCCGCGCCACGTATCGCTGCGCACGATGCCCCCGAAGCGGTCTGTCGCCTCGAGCAGAACGCCGCCGGGCTCTGAAATACCCAGGAGACGCGCTGCCTCGAGGCCAGCGATGCCGCCCCCAATAACGACCCACGGAACTTCACGAGGCGCGCCCACACGACCTCGTTAGCACCGGTCGCCCGCCGGATCGGATCCATCCAGAACGGCGCGCGACAATGCGCGCGTCGCCATTGCTAGGCGGTCACGGCGATGCGTCTTGGAGGGCCCGGAGCACCATTCCCTCGACCACGCGCACGAGGTCGTCGTCGTCGTTGAGGGACGCGGTTCGCGATACGGAAAGCCCCGCTGCCTGCGCCAACGCTCGCGCCTCGATGTCAAGATCGTAGAGGATTTCCACGTGATCCGCGAGAAATCCCAGCGGGGCGAAAACAAGATGGGTCACTCCGTCGGCCTTGGCTTCGGCAATCGCTGACGGCAAATCAGGACCAAGCCACTCCGCGGGCTTCCCGCCGGGCCCCAGACTTTGACCCTGCGACTGGAAGACCACGCGGCACGAATCGACGAGCGGAAGAAGCGCCGCGGCGAAGCGATCGGCGGCGCGACGAAACTCGCGTTCGTAGGCGTCGCCGGCCCGAATGACCGCCATGGGCAGCGAGTGCGCGGTGACCAAAATGCGCACTTTGGAGCCGTCCTGGGGGAGCGTCGCTAGGTGCGTGCGCGCGCGATGAACGAATGCATGATGCAAGCAATCGTCGCTGCCCCAGTCGGGAACCGAGACGAATTCGACCTTCGACAGCCCGGCGACCTGCGCCCGCGTTTTCGCATGTTCGCAGTAAATCAACGAGGAAAACTGCGCCATCGGCACGAGCACCACGCGAGAAGCCCCCGCGGCGACGAGCTCCCCGAGCTGCTGGTCGACGGTGGGCCTCCAGAGTCGCGCCGCGAAACGCACGGGCATCGACAACGCGCATTCGACCTTTTTGGCCAAGCGCGCCGTGATTTCGTTCAGCGGTGAGCGGCCTCCAATGACCTCGTACCGGTGAGCCATCTCCTGAACGAGGGCCTCGGGTGGCGCGTGACCTCGGCGAATATTCGTGAGGAATACACGCAAGTCGCCGAGGTCATCGACGGTGCCATGGGTCAACAGAAGTACGCCCGTCTTCATCGTGATGTCCTGTGGAGCGCCTGTATTCATAGGCGCCGCGAGGCTTCGTGAACGTGGTCCACGAGGGCGCGCACGACCTCTGGGCACGTTTCGGGAACGATGCCGTGGCCAACATTGAAGATGTGCCCGTTGCGCCCGTTGGCCTCCGCGAGAATGCGGTCGGCTGCCGCAAATAGTGCTTTTTCCGGCGCGAGAAGCATGCAGGGGTCGAGATTGCCTTGGCAGGCGCGGTCGTGGCCGATGCGCTGCCACCCCTCGGCCAAGGGCATGCGCCAATCGAGCCCGAGGGCCGAGCCACCGGCTTCTGCCATCGCCTCGAGAAGCGTCGCGGTGCCCGTGCCGAAGTGAATGCTGGGCACGTTGCGCGCCTTCAGCTTGTCAAAAATTCCTTTTACATGCGGCTGCACCGACGTTCGGTAGTCGTGGGGAGAGAGCTGCCCAACCCACGAGTCGAAGAGTTGCACGGCGTCGGCGCCTGCATCGATCTGAGCGATCAAGAGGTCTGCCACCACGATCGAAAGCTTCTCCATCAACGCGTGCCACGCCTGCGGATGCTCGATCATGAAACGCTTGGTCTTCAAAAAGTTGGCGCTCTTGCCACCCTCCAAGAGGTAGCTCGCGAGCGTAAATGGCGCGCCGGCGAAGGCGATGAGCGGAACTTTTCCGCCGAGCGCTTGCTTAGAAAGGCGAATACCTTCAAGTACATAGGCGAGGCTCTCGCGCGGGTCGATGACGCGAAGGCGGTCCACATCGGCGACCTCGCGAATGGGCGCGTGAAGAACGGGCCCCTCGCCTTTCTCGAAACTGAAGGGGCACCCCATGGGGTCCAGCGGCAAGAGAATGTCGGCGAAGAGAATGCACGCATCGACGCCCAAACGGAGCGGCTGGAGCGTCACCTCCGCGGCAAGTTCCGGCTGTTTGCAAATTTCTAGAAGCGTGTAGTTTGCACGTATCGCTCGGTACTCGGGCATGTAGCGCCCGGCCTGCCGCATGAACCAGACGGGCGTGGCATCGACGGGCTCGCGGCGAAGAGCACGGAGGAATCGATCGTTCATAGCCTGGGGCGGCTAGCGCGAAGGGAGCGCAGAGACGAGAGGAATACTCGGCGATTTCGGTAGCGGCCGATACGCACGTTCCAGACGCGCGAAGTCGTGCTTTTTTACGTACGGTTGTAGTTCGTGTCTTCGAGCAAAATCTTGTTGGTGGGCGACCGACTCTCGCCCACGTTCGTGATGTAGACCGCCGGTTGATCTTGCACCGGGCAAACCTTCTCGCACGCGCCACAACCAATGCACAAACTCGGGTCGACGTGCGGGCGCTGGAGCTTAATAAGCTTCATGGCCGGAGATTCGCCGCCCGGCCCGGGCTGGCTCGCGCGCACGGGGACTTCCACTTCTTCGACCCAAATAGCCTTCGGCGACGTCGGGCAAAACTCTTCGCAGACAATGCAGGGAGTCTGCATCGACCACGGCAGGCACCGTCCGTGGTCGTAAAAAGCGGTACCGATTTTTACCGGTGCGACCCCAAGCCCGAGCTTCTCTTTCTCGGTAATTTTCTGGATCGCGCCCGTCGGGCACACCTGGCCACAAAGCACGCACGAGTGCTCGCAGTAACCGATGCGCGCGATAAGAATGGGCGTCCACAGGCCCTCGACCCCAGCCTCAAAGAACGCCGGATGCAGCGCGTTGTTCGGGCAAACTTTCATGCATTCTGCACATCGAATGCATCGTTCCAGGAACGCACGCTCCTCGACCGCGCCCGGGGGCCGAATCACCTTCGACGAGTAGTTGGTGTCGATGACGTCGCTGCCGCGAAGGGCTGGCAGTGCGACCGCAGACGCCGCGATGGAGGCGAGGGCCGTGCGACGCTCCACAATGGGGGCGGCGATGGTGCTGCGGCGGCTAGGCAAAAAGCGGAACTTGATGACGTCTTCGGGGCACGCGGCCTCGCAGTTCATGCACATGTGGCATTCGTCTTGCCGCCACTTCACGCCGCCTTGCGGACTGTCGGCACCTTGGCAGCTCACAAGGCACAAATTGCAATCGGTGCACTTTGCATGGTCTTTCTCCATGCCGAAAAGAGAGAATCGCGAGAACACACCGAGGAATGCGCCAAGCGGGCAAAGCACGCGGCACCAAAATCTCGGAATGAAACGGTTCATGAAAATGACCGCGGCGAAGAGCGCGACGATGAACCACGTTTGGTGAAAATAGAACTGCTTCGACTGCCACACAACTTGGGCCAGCGAGTCTTGGAGGGCGTCGGCACCCTGCTGAACGGGCCTAATTGGCAGGGTTTGCGCGTACCCGAGGCCGCGCGAGGCGACGTATTGGGCGGCGGGCATCACGCCGAGCCCAATGGCCCGCACCGCGACGCAGATGGGGTCGAAAAGACCGCCGATGGCGCTGCCAAAAAGGGCGGCAACCAAGAATGCATACAGCAGGTAATATTTTACGGCTTGCGCGCCGCGCGTCTTGTTCGCCTCGACACGGGATGAACCGCGTCCGTGCCGCGACGGGAGCAGCCAGCCGAAAAAATGGTGGATGGTTCCGAAGGGGCACATCCATCCGCAAAAAACGCGGCCGACGACGAGCGTGATCGCGAGAAGACCAAGACTCCACGCGAGACCTCGGTAGACCGTGTGCGTCGACAAAAGGGTCATCGCCGCGACAAAAGGATCGGCCAAAAGAAAGCCCTCGACGGGCATGGCGAGGCGGACCGGTGTGTCTGAATTTGCAGCGAAATTGCCACGAAACGTGGTTTCAAAAAGCCAGTACAGAAAGAGGCTCAAAAACCCAACCTGGGAGACGCGACGAAGGCCCACCAGAAAGCGAATGACGGGCCGCGCCGGAAGGCCACTGCCCGAACGCTTTTTGGCTTTTCCAAAACCCGAGAGACCAAGCATCGACGCCACGTCGCCCATGCGCGACGACTCCGCCGCAGCCATCGCCTTTACCACGGCATTGTCACGGCTTACTTCGGCTCGTTTTGGTATGGCCTCGGGCTGCTTTGCGGTCTCGCCCTTGCAGCCGCAACTTCCGGACGCACATCCAGACGTTGCTGCGCCTTGTTCGAGAACGGGCGACTGCGCATTGGCACGCGCAGGCACCTCGCCGGCTGGGCGCGCGGCGGCAATCGACTGGGCTGGGCGCGGCTGAAACGACTGCACTTCGTCGAGGGCAAGAACGGGCCCAACGCGTCCATTTCCCCAGGGAATTGGCTGGATTCCGTCGAATGCGTCGATGGCAGCCGCGGGCCCGCGCGAGGCTCGTGAGGCGGCCAAAACCTCGGGGTCGATCGCCACGCCCGCGTGACTCACGTGACCTCCCGGATGATCAAACTTTCGAGCTTGGTGGTGCCAATGCCGCGCTCTTCGGCCATCGCGAGGTACGGCAGATTTTCGGGGCGCTGCCCAATGAAGCGGCACGCGTACGCATCGGCCGCGACTTGATCGACGCTGGCCAGCACCGTGTTCAAGATGCGCGTGTCGTCGATGTTGCCGCCCTGCGGCCCGTTTCGAATGAGCACGCGCGTGGCATCGATCACCGTGAGGGTTGGCCGCATGAACGTGGAGAGGTCGGCGATGGAGACGTCGATGTTCTGATGAAGGCGGTTTCGGCGCCCACCCAAAACTCCGTACCAATTCTTCATAGCGGCAGTAAATTTGGCCAGATTGTGATGTTTGGCGACGGGCACGTTGATGACTTTATCGGCCTCAACGAGGGTGGTGAAAATGGGCCATTCGTCGAGGACTTCTCCCTTGAGCCGCATGGTGCGAAAGCGATGCTCGGCGGGCAAGACCACATCGGCACCAAGCGCATGCGCGCGCTTCCAAATGCCGGAACGCTGAAAACAGCGATGAGGATCGTTGCACGAGCCATCGGCGACAACGACCCGTTTGGCACCGGCCTCCCACGCCAATTCGATGACCGCCGCGACCACTTCGGGCGACGTATTGGCCGCGTGCAAAGGCATGCGATCCCAGCCGATATTGGGCTTGATAACCACGATATCGCCTCGCGAAATGAAGCGACCCATGCCGCCCATCGCCGCCAGCGCTTTTTCGACCAGCGGCTTCGCGAGCGCCAAACCCGTTACGCCGATGGGGGCCCGCGCAATGGCCATGTGCACCGCGTTCGCATCGGTTTTCAGCGTAAAATCGCGCACTTGCCGCTGGCCTTGCGCGGCCTGAAAACCGAACCCGCCCGCGTCGTACGAAAGCTTTGTGACGAGCGATGCACCACCGAGAACCGCGCCCATCGACGCAAGACGTACGAGCGCCTCGCGTCGCGGAACCGCGGGCTCCACGGAACCTCCGGGGTCCTTTGGGAGTGGAGCGTCTGCCATGGATATTTCCTAGCCTTGACGACGTGTGTCGCGCAACTCTTAGGGCTCCATTTTTGTGGAATTGCCCGTCCCGCCTCACGAGCAAGCCCCCGCCGTTCGGGCCATTGAACCGTGTCGCGGCAGGCGCAGTGCGCACCAACGCCGAAGACAGCGCGCGCGCTACCGCAGTTTGATGACCTCCAGGCCCAACTCAACGCGGGCCGCGAAGACCCGATTTTCCGTCGAAGACCGCGTGGATTGCGTAGGGCCCGCCGCGCAGGGTCGGACCGCCGCTACGGGCCGGGACAGCGCTCGACGTGTCGTAGACCGCGAGTGTACCGGGACGATTGAGCACGAATCGTGCCCGACGCATGAACTCACGCACCTGGGTGGGACTGGGCTCGATCCCAGTGAGTCGCACGATCTCACTCCGCGCGTCAACGGACGATACGGGTGGGTTCGCTCGAAAATGTGCTTTCAGCGTCGATTGATGCGTATCCAGCTTGCTGTTCGTGCCTTCGAACGGAATCACTTTAAGCGCTTCAACACCGCCGTCCACAAATTCCTTCAAGTGGGCGCGATCCGTGTTCTCCGTGATGCCAACGAAGCGACACGGATCATGATGGGGCACGTCGCTGAATTTCAGCCATAACGTCGACATCTTCTGCCGAACCCGCGGGTGCGGATGCCGCGTTCGCTCGCACTTTCACGCTTCGATGGTTTCCGGTTCGAACGCGATTCTGACGATAGCGCCACGTTCGTCACGCCCCCCAACGCCCCGGGCCAAGAAACACGCAGAAGCTGCCCGTTCTCAGTATATTCATCGCTTTGCTTGGCCGAGCGTGGCAGGCTTCCCTGTTACGGGCTGCGCCTTTGGCTGGAGGGCCGAGAGACCTCCGCGCCCGACGAGGCCGCGATACTGAGTCGATTTACCATCGGATTTTCATATGAATAACAACCAGCAACTCATTGAAACATTTTATACCGCGTTCCAGAAGAGAGACGGCAAAACCATGACCGCGTGTTACCACCCGGAGGCCCAGTTTTCCGATGCCGTGTTCACCGATCTCAGGGGCCAGGACGTTGGCCGCATGTGGCGAATGCTGTGCGCTGGGGCCACGGATCTGCGGGTTGAGCCGTCCGCGATACAGACCCAGGGCGACAAGGTTACGGGGCACTGGGATGCGTATTACACCTTCAGCCTCACGGGCAAAGCGGTGCACAACAGCATCGATTGCACGTTTGAATTCAAAGACGAATTGATCCACCGTCATCACGATGAATTCAGCTTCTATCGCTGGGCCGGCCAAGCGCTGGGCCTTGGGGGAAAACTGCTCGGTTGGACGCCCATCGTCCGCGGCAGGGTGCGCAAAATGGCTGCCAGCAATCTCGCAAAATTTATCGGCTAAACCTCGCCGCAGGAAAAAACCTGCGCCGTCTGCGGCGTGAGACACACAATTCGAGCGAGCTACGGCCTGCCGTGCCCGTGACCAAGAATCTTTGGCCACGCATCTTCCACGCGCCATGACTTGTCGACGTGCGGTTCGTGATGGCAACCCGTGCAGACTGCAACATCGGGTTTGCGAACGATCGCACTCTTCAGGCCGCCGCCTTCAACGTGTTTGGAGCCCGGGCCGTGGCAAGACTCACACTGCACATTTTCCAGGTTTTTTGCGTGCGTAACCGTACTGCCGCCGGGCTTGTCGTAGCCGGTCACGTGGCACCCTACGCAGTCGAGATCGAAGGCTTTGTGCCTCGTAGTTAGCGTAGCGTATGCGTCTGCGTGACGTGTGCCTCGCCACACCGATGCGGGCTCCGTGTGGCAGCCGGTGCAGACGTCGACGCCCAGGTAGTGCGCCTCGCCCGCGGCAACGGAAACGGGCACGCGGCCTGCGTAGCGCACGCGGTTTTGGCCGTCGAGGCGCTCGTCGTAGGCGGAGAGAATGGCCCCAATTCCTTGGCTTTTTGCTCGCGCTGCGCCCATGGGCTCCGTGCGAACGCTGAAGCGACTCCCCTCTTCGGCCAGGCCGCCTTCGCGAAAAACCCCGCCCCGGTCGACCAGCTCCACCACGACAACCGATTGAAGCCTGCTCGCGGGCTGGAGCACGACCGTGTGCTCAATGCGCCCGAGGGGTACATCGTCGCGAATCACCTCTCCACGCACCGCGTCTGTGCCCACGAGCAGCAGATCGATGCCCGGCGCGCGGTCGACGATGCGCTGCGCCTCGCCTCGCGAACCTGAGGCCAAAAGCACGACAAACCGCGCGCCCGCCGCCCGAAGCGTTTCCACGTTCTTCGCAAGGGCCGCTCCATCGGCGCCGCCCTCTGCGCCAAATTGGACGCCCGCCACGTCGGCCACGGAGGCGTCGCGGGACCTTCCGCTGTAACCGAGAAAAGCGACTTTTGTTGGGCCCATGTCAACGACACCGGGCGCCCCAAATGCCTGGCCGGCGACCGTCAGCGCGCCGGAAACGGCCTTGCCCCGCGAGGTGTTCACAAGCTCGCGGAGTCTCTCAACGCCCCCCGCAAAATCGCTTCGGGACGGCGCAAAGAAGAACGGGGTTCGGGCCAAAACTCCCGCCACCGCTTGGGCCTTTTCCGTATCTTGCGCCGCCCGCGAGGTGTCGAGATCGACGCAATCGAAGAACGTTGGACCCGCCGCCGCAACCGCGACGGGAAAAGGATTCCCCTCGGTGAAAGCGCCGAGTCGCGCAAGGCCGCCGCGCTGATCGGCCACGCAACCACAGGGCTCCAAAGCCGCACCCAAATCACTCAACAGAACGAGGCGCGCAGTCGGCGTTGCCGGCGTAATATCCTGCGTTTTTACTGGCTTCGTCGCCTTGCAACCCTCGCAGGCCGCGGCCCATCCTGCCAGCACAAGAGCCGCTGCGAGGAGCCCTTTTGGAACCGCAATAGCCCCATGGATTCGGCCCCAGGCCCACCGCTTTTTCGTTGCATCATGCATGCACTTTCTCCGTCAGCGAGCGTACCAAACCTTCCAGTAAGCGCCCGCCGAGTCGGTGAAAACAAAGAGACCAGGCCTCGCGGGATCGCTTGTTTGCACGAGGTCGGGCTTGGCGTCGCCGTTCATGTCGCGGAGTATCCAGCTGCGCGAACCCGGGGGGCTGTCCATCCAGCTCGCAGTGAAAAACCCGTCGCTGAGCCCACTCGCAGGCACGGCGAAACGTTCGACCAGCGGTACAGCGGTGCCCTCGCGGAGGCGATACACCTTCCAATATGGGCCTTGCGGATCGGAAAAAACCTGGCCTCCCGTTTGGGCTGGATCGGCGGTCTGCACGACCTCCAATCGCCGGTCGCCGTCCAGGTCTTGGAGCATCCAGTAACGCGAACCGTTGGAGCCTGCCCACGACACATAACTCGACGCGAAAAAACCGTCGCTGAGCCCCGACGCCGGAAGGCGAACCCGACCTTCAATGCTTGAAAAACCGCCGGCCTCGCCGCGAAAAATCTTCCAGTAGGGGCCGGTGGAGTCCGTCCAAATGAAGCCGCCGTTCACCTGCGGGTCGGCTGTCTGAATCAGATCCGGACGCCCGTCGCCGGTTACGTCGGTGGTCACCCAAAAGCGCGTGCCGGGTGCCGCACTTGTGTACGCAAAGGAAAAAAATCCGTCGGATAGGCCCGATGGGGGAACGGAAAAACGCTCGTGTGTGCCGGAAAAACCCGTGGAAGACGCCCGATAGACCTTCCAGTAAGCGCCCACGGTGTCGCTAAAAACAATGCCGCCGGCCCGCGCGGGATTCGCCGTTTGCACAAGCTCCTGAAGACCGTCTCCGTCGACGTCAAAGACGAGCCAATACCGCGTATCTATTCCGTAATACGCTGCAAAAAAGCCGTCTCCGAGGCCACTAGCGGGCACGGAAAAGCGCGTGAAGGCGAGAGCAAATCCGGTGCCGGTGTTCTTGAAAACCTTCCAGTACGGGCCTGCCCCGTCGGACCAAACGTAGCCCCCGGCGCGCGCGCTATCGGCGGTTTGCACGAGGTCGGGTTTCTTGTCGCCATCAACATCGAGCAGCGTCCAGCACCGCAAATCGTTCGTGTAGGCCGTCGAAAAAAAGCCGTCGGTCTGGCCCGAGGTAGGTACGCGAAATACGACAGATGTACTGGAAAAACCCTGGCGAGAACCCTTGTACAGCTTCCAGTACGGGCCCTGTGCGTCGGAAAAAACGATGGAGCCCGCGCGCGCTGGGTCGGACGTTTGCACGAGGTCTAGAACGCCGTCGCCGTCGAGATCGACGGTGGACCAAACGCGTTTATCGAGGGTGTACGCCGAACTAAAATAGCCGCCGCCGTCGGGAAGCTCGGGAAACGGCGGGACCGAAAACCGCGTGAAAGCGCTCTGCAAACCGCTCTGCACGCCGCCGTCGGTGGCCGCGTCGGAAGGTGCTCCGTCCGTTCCCGCGTCGCCGCCGTCACGGGCCGCATCACCGACTTTCGCGTCAGCGCCCGCGTCGCGCCCCGCATCGACGCTCGCATCGGTGCCTGCGTCGGTGACGGTCGCAAACGGGTCGTCCGGGGGCAGCTCGCCGCTTGGCACCTCGCCCGGGATGCCACTGGCGCGCGAACCTACGGGCGTGGAGCACGCTGCGCTCAGAAACGTGAGGCCAAGTGCCAGCGAAATAAGAATGTATTTTGCAGGCATATGCGTGACCTCACAAGAACGAACGGAAAGGGTATCGACGGCGCGTTCTTTTCAGCGCGAAGCCCGACGAGCGCGTTCCGCACTGACGGCGCGCCCGTTAACGACTTGGCGAGAAAGGGCTTCAATAACCTTCTCCGCCGAGGCTGTGCGCACCGCCACAAAACTCGAGGTGTCGCGCACCCGCACGTGACCTACGTCGGCGGCACTTACGCCGCCCTCGCCGGTGATGAGGGCCACAAGCTCGGTGCCTTTGAGGCCATCGCGGCGGCCCACATTCACGAAGAGTTCTTGGAAGTCTTCGGCGCCGCCCGCGGGCGATTCGGCCTGCGCGCCGGCGTCGTCGAGGCGCATAGGTTCCGCTTCGCCCTCGATTCGAGCTGTGATCGCGAAGGGCTCGGCGCTCTGGTCATTTGCAGGGAATGCGCGTTCGCGTGGCCTGCGTGCGGGCCGCTCTGCGCCTTCGGATCGCTCGCGCGGCAAACGCTCTCGGCGCTCCTTAACGGGCGGCGCTGCAGGACGTGCTGGCGAGGCGTGCCCCGCCGTGAACAGCGCGGCTGCCGCTGAGGGCGGCTGTTGTGGCGGTGGCGCTCCAACGCGGCCCCTCGGCGACGCTCCGCGCCTTGGTGCCTCAAGGGCGCCGCCACCACCACCACCACCCTCCTTGGTGCCATCTGTGGCCTCCACGGCCTCGCTGGGCGGCGGCAAACGGGCACGGCGAGCCTCGGTGGCCTCCGTCTGAACTTCGCGCCCCATGGCCGCCTTGGCGCCCAAATGTTCGCGGAGCAATGCGGCCACCACGCGCTCGGCGTCGTCGTGGCTAAGGAGGCGCCGCGCGAGGGCCAAGTCGCCGTCTTCCAAGCGATTTTCGGCGTACGCATCGACGAAGAAACGCATGAGATCCGCCTCTGCGCGCGTCGCCATGTCGTGGGCCGACGGGAGCTGCTTTTCGACGGGGCGAAGCTTGTACACCAGACGCAACGCATACAGGTGCTGGATGTCTTTGGCCCCGATGAGCGAGATGGCCGTTCCGGTGCGGCCCGCGCGCCCGGTGCGCCCGGTGCGATGCACATAGGCCTCGGGACTCTCTGGAAAGTCGGCGTTCACGACGTGCGTGACATGCGAAACATCGATGCCGCGCGCGGCCACATCGGTGGCCACGAGAAATCGCGTTTTGCCCTCTCGAAGGCGGCCCATAACCCGTTCACGCTCTTTCTGCTCCAGATCGCCGTTTAGCCAATCTGCCGAGTACCCGGCCTTGCGCAAGCTCTCGGCGATGCGCTCGGTTTCGTCTTTGGTGTTGCAGAATACAATCGCGCTTTCCGGGTCTTCGATTTCCAAAACACGCAGCAAATCGCTGCGTTTATCGCTGAGCGCCATGTAGACGATGTGCGTGATGGAGAGGGCTGCGGCGTGATCGCCCGAGAGCGTGAGGAACTCCGGATTGCGCAGCTTTGATTTCGCCATGCGCTCGATTTCGGGAGGCACCGTGGCGCTAAAAAGCAGCGTCTGACGACTCGCGGGGAGGCGCTCTTGAATCGACTCGAGTTCGCGCGCGAAGCCCATGGAGAGCATTTCGTCGGACTCGTCGAGGACGAGCACGCGCAGCTCTTTGGGTTCAAATGTTCCGCGCCGAAGGTGATCGAGCACGCGGCCCGGGGTGCCAACGACGATGGCGACGCCTTGCTCCAAATCGGAAACCTGTTTGCCCATCGCCGCGCCGCCGTAAAGGAGTGCGAGACGCGTGCCCTTGAACTGCGCCAAGCGCTCGATCTCGCCCGCGACTTGAATGGCCAATTCGCGCGTGGGGCAAAGGATCAGCGCCTGGGGCAGTGAGGCCTCGGGGCGCACCAATCGGTCGATCAGCGGCATGGCGAAAGCCGTGGTTTTTCCCGTGCCGGTGCGCGATTGCACCAGCATGTCGCGGCCCGCCGTGGCCACCGCCCACACGTCGCGTTGGACGTCGGTGGGCGTCTCGTAGCCCATCGCGTCGAGGGCCTTCAAGACCTCGGCAGAAAGCCCAAGCGAAGCGAAGGTAGCGGGGGGCGAAACAGGGGCCGCAGCGGGCGGGGTGGACGGGACGGACGAAGATTCTAGCGACATGGACTCCACTCTGATGAGCCGTGTGGGGCGCTTTCCGGCGGGCCTGCGTAGGCCTGCGAAATCACGAGCCACGTGCTCTGAACGATGAACGGTATGACGAAAGCGAAGAAGGCGATTTGCAAGGCGCGCAGGATGCGTCGCTCAAGGTCGCCTGCGCGCCCACCAACGACGGAGTCCGTGGATCGGCCCGATTCGTCGGCATCAGCGCGGTCGCTCATAGGATTTTCCCGTTCTGCCCGCACTTACGCAAGAGCGCAAGGAAAAGCCCCTGAAAGCGTCTGCTCATTCGAGACGCGCCGACTGACCCCTGGAAGACCTGAAAATAGGCGATGCGGCCCGGGGTGGGTCTGGTATGCCGCGAACGCATGTCGCCGTTCGAACTGCCAGCCATTGGAAGTCAGAATGAACGGGGTTCGGGCGTCGAATCCGCGAGCGATCGCCGTCCAACCGCATCACCTGCCTTGCCAGAACCTGCCTTGCGAGAACCTGCGTTGCCAATGACCGCGGCCCCACTTCATGCGCTGGGTTCCGTCGGAACCACCGCGCGCATTGGTGCCGCCGCCGCGCAACGACTCGTCGAGGTGATGAACGCCGTGGGCCCTGATTTGGCGCTGGTTGAACGCATTTTGGAAGAGACTTGCGCAACGGGTGCCGCTCCGGGAACGGACGCCGCGGCGCATTTGATGGGCGCGGGCGGCAAGCGCATTCGCCCGGTGGCACTGCTTTTGGCCGCGTCCATTTACGAAAAGCCTCGCCACGAAACCCACGAACTCGCCGCCGTCGCGGAACTTGTGCACGGCGCAACGCTGCTTCACGACGACGTCATCGACGACGCGCTCGAGCGCCGCGGGCAGTCCGCCGCGCGAACCGTTTGGGGCAACGCGGTGAGCGTTCTCGGCGGCGATTTGATGCTCACGCACGCCCTCGCGCGATGCCACGAAGTTGGCCATTCCGCAGTGTTTTCGCACCTCCTGCGCACGCTCCGAACCCTCGTCGAGGGCGAGATCGTCCAGCTGCGGAGCCGCACCGTTCTCGACCTGAGCGAAGAAACCTACTTTCACATCGCGAACGCGAAAACAGCTTCGCTCTTTGATTGGGCCACGACCTCCGGCGCGCGGATCGCGGGCGCTCCCGAAGCCGACGCCCTTGCCCTCGGCCGTTTTGGCGTGAACCTGGGCCTCGCGTTTCAGCTCGTCGACGACGTTCTCGACTACGCGGGCACCTCGGAGGTTACGGGAAAGGCTCTCTACACCGACTTGCGCGAGGGCAAAGTCACGCTGCCTTTGGTGTACGCCCTCGAACGCGATGCATCCATCGCCGACCATGTCAAGGCTATTCGCGCCGGAGACGAATTGTCAGCGCTGCGCCTGGGCCCCGCCATCCGTCAAACCGATGCTTGCGAGCGCGTGAAAGCCCTTGCGGAGGCCTGTACCTCCCGCGCGCTCACGGAGCTAGCGCCCTTGCCCCGAAGCCCGTCGCGGGACCTTTTGGCCGCCGTAGCGCGCGATCTTGTCGCACGCGTGGGGTGAATTTTTCCGCCGCTTGGTCACGACGCGATTGGCTCGCGACTCTTTTCGCCCAGCGGCAAGCAAGGTAGGGTTCGCGGCATGCAACAGCGCGTGGGGGTACAGTCTCAGCTTTGCTGGAAATTGGCAGGTATTCGCGCGTACACCGTCGCCGCCGCGGCCCTTGTTTTCGCAGCGGCGCCGGCCGCCGTGGGGCAGGCTCTCAACCTCAAAATGGTTCTTGACCTCGCGGAGAAGAATCACCCCGCGATAGCGGCTTCGCGCGCGCGCCTCGGCGTGTCGTTGGGCCAGCTCGACGAAGCCGTGACGACTCCGTGGTTCCAGTGGTCCATGTCCGGCGGAGCGGGGGTTCTTCCGCCCATCGTTGGCACGCCAATTTACTCGTCGGCCACGCAGCTCGTCTTGAATCCCACGCTTCAATCTCTCAACAGCCCGTCGATTCGCGTCGACCTCAATGGCACGGTGCCGCTCTACACTTTCGGCAAGATTGACGCCGGCGCCGAGGCCGCGAGGGCTGGGGTTCGTGTGAGCGAGTGGGATGTGGAAAAGCAGCGTCTTTCCGTGCGAAACGACGTACGGCGCGCTTGGTACGGCGTGCTTTTCGCCCGCGATGTTCGCTACGTCGGCCGAGAAATTTTGGAACGCCTCGATCAAAACGTCGACAAGATCGCACGCAAGCTCGACGACGGCGACGACTCGGTTACCGAGGTCGACAAGCTTCGGTCGGAGGTCTACCGCGAAGATGTGCGCGCGCGCATGTGGGAGCCCGTCAAGGGAGAAGCCATGGCGCTCGCGGCACTGCGTTTTCTCGCGGGCAGGAGTGACGAACTCCAAATCCCCGACATGCCCTTGAAGCGCCCCGACTTCGCGTTGCTTCCGGTCACGAGTTGGCTCGAAGCCGCGCGCCTTTCGAGGCCCGATCTCAAGATGGCGCAGGCCGGTCTCGAAGCCCGTTCTCGCCTCGTCGATTTGGCGCGAGCCCGCCTCATGCCCGATTTTGGTCTAAGTCTCAGTTCCAGTTATGCCTTCAGCCCATCGGCTGAAAGGCAGCAAAATCCCTGGGTTGGCGACCCGTTTAATCACTTTTTCTACGGCTTCGCAATCGGCTTTCGTTGGAACCTCGACCTCCTGCCCCAGGTCGCGCGCATCGCTCAGGCGCGCGCCCAACTCGAAGAGGTTCAGGCGAATCTTCGCCTCGCGCTTGGGGGCGTGGGCGTCGAGGTCGAGCATGCCCACGCCGTCGCCACAGATGCCAACGGGAGACTCGAGGCCTACGAGCGCTCGGAACGACGCGCGAAGCAATGGGTCTCCAAAATTCAAAGCGGCATCGACCTCGGCACCGAAGACGAAAAGGCCCTCATGGAGCCCCTCCGCGCCTACGTGACAGCTCGCATCAATCGACTCCAGGCAACCTACGATTACCTAAGCGCCATGTCGCAACTCGTCTTCGTGACGGGCTGGGAACCGGAGGGCCTTTTTCAATAGTTGCAGACTGCACGGGCAAGGCGCGCGCCAAGGCGAGCCCGGGCCACATCGAATTCGCGAACAGCGAGGGAAATTTCAGCCTGTCTGCGCGCCGCGGCTGCCGTCACAATCTCCAGACTTGACCCCCGACCCTCTTCCAATCCGCGCGTCGTGAGGGCTTCAAGTTCCGCTGCGAGGTCGCGGCTTTTGGTGGCCACTTGGAGCGAAGTTTCTGCCACGCCGACCGCACGCTGAGCCTGCGCCACTTGAATCGTGGCCTGACGCGTGACGAGCTCCCGGGTGACTCGCGACGACGCCTCGAGGGCCAGCGCCGAAGCTTTGGCCCCGTAGCGCGCGCCCCCATCCCAGAAAGACCACGCGACCATTGCTTGTACATTCCACGTAGTATTGGGAAGCGTCGGTTGCTCCAGGCTCGTGGTGGCCACCTGCGACTGCGCTGAAAGCGTTGGCAACCATTGAAGGCCGACGGCCGTAACGGCGCGATGGGCAATGACTTCATCGAGGGTTGCCGCCGCGATATCCGGGCGCATTTCCAGGGAACCATCCGTACATACGGCGGCTGCTGCCGTCTCCAGATCCTCGATCCGAAGGGCATCGTCCACGCCCACCGGAACCTCCAGACCAAGAGCCAGTCCGAGCGCCTCGCGTGTTTGCCGCAACTGCTCGTCGCCGGTCACCCAGGTCGCGCGCGCCGCCTCCACATCTTGCTCCACGCGCAAAACATCGAGGCCACTCGCTGCTCCCATTTCGGCCCTGCGCCTGACGAGCGAAAGGCGATCACGTGCAGACTGCACGCCATTGCGATTGAGCTCGCTGACACGCTCCGCGGTGACGACGGAGAGAATCGCCTGCGCCGCATTTGTGAGCACCACGCGCCGCGCGTCTTCTTCCGCGAGACGCGCACTGTCTTCCTGACGAGACGCGGTTCCGATCTGGAAAATCGCTGGTGCCGAGAGCAGCGGCCAGCTCGCCACGAGCGCCACTTGGGCGTAGTTTTTCGTGGGCTGCTCGAGGATGATGACCGTCGGATTTCCCGCAGCATCGAGACGCCCGAGCGGCATCGTTTTGGTCACAAGTTGGTGAACGCCGGCCGACGTGCCCTGAAGTGACGGAAGAACTCCGGCCCACGCGCTGCGCACCAGACCACGCTGCTGATCGACGCGTGCCCTGGCCCGCCCAAGCTCGGCGGAGTGGGTGCGGATCAAGGTCAGAGCCTCGGACCATTGGCGCAACATTCGAGCCGGCGGAGGCACCGCGGGCAACGTCTCGTCGGTCGCCTGGGCCTCGCGCGGACTCGGCGGTGCAGCCAGGGAAAACGCACACGAGATGGAAGCCAACAAGAAAACCGACACGCGCATAGGCGTGCCCTACTCCAATCAACTCCCGAAGGAGCGAAGCATCTGCGCTGCCCGCTCAAGCTGCGGCAAGAGGAGCTTCAGCTTGCCCGGATCGCGCCCATCGCCGAGCACTTTGGCCTGCGTCAGCACGGCCTCAATGCCTGCCATCGTGGCGCCAAGAACCGAGCTATCGCCCGCCGAAGAACGCAAAGATTCGAGCAGCCGTTCGACCTCGCTCACGAGAGACTGGGCTGCCTGCCGCTCGGACTCAATGGCCTCGCCGTGACGACGTTCGGCCATGGCGTGCGCCGCTGAAATTTGCATTTCTTGGAGTTCGGCGGCGGTGAGACCGCTCGATGCCTGCACCGTAATCGCTGCTTTTCTCCTGCTCTCCTGCCCTACTGCCTCGACCGCCACGATGCCGTTTGCGTCGATGCTGAACGACACCTCGACGACGATGGCGCCCTTGGGTTTGGACTCCAGGCCCTCGAGTGCGAAATCGCCGAGGTCCACGCGTTCGCCATTTCTGTCTTTCGCCACCTGCTGCACCACGATCGACATTCGCGTTTGGCCATCGCGACTCGTGGTGAAGGTCTTGACCCGCGTCGTGGGGACCGTGGTGTTGGCGGGAACCAGTTCATCAAAACCGCCACCGTGGGTCATGATGCCGAGGGCCAGCGGCGTGACGTCGAGAAGGACGATGGGCTTTCGCCCGGCCTCGGCGAGCAGCGCCGCACCGTGCATCGCCGCACCGATGGCCACGCACTCATCGGGGTGAACCGACCTGTTGGGCTCTTGCCCAAAAACAGCTGTGATTTTGCGCTGAATCGCTGGCATTCGCGTCATGCCGCCTACGAGAATAACGTCGTCGATGTCGCCCTTGGCCAAGCCCGCATCTGCGAGCGCCTCAAGGCAGATGTCAATCGAACGATCGATGAGATCGGCCGTCAGCTCTTCGAGCTTCACTCTCGTCAGGGTGCGTTGAAGGTGAAGAGACTCGCCCCTTTCGTTCGAGATGATGAAGGGCAAGTTGAGGTCGGAAGTGGTGACCGTCGAGAGCTCGCACTTGGCCTTTTCAGCCGCATCTTTTAGGCGCTGCCGGGCCATGCGGTCTTTACGAAGGTCGGTCTTGTGTTCCGTCTGAAACTCGCCCACGAGCCATTCGACGATGCGCTCATCGACGTCTTCGCCGCCCAGGAATGTGTCGCCGGCGGTGCCCAAAACCTTGAAAATACCGCCCTTTCCGAGCTCCAAGATGGATACGTCGAAGGTTCCACCGCCGAAGTCATAGACGGCCACCGTGGACCCCTCACGCGCCGCTGTTCCGTAACTGATGGCCGCCGCGGTGGGCTCGTTGACGATGCGAATGACGTCGAGGCCGGCGATGAGGCCCGCGTCTTTCGTGGCCTGGCGCTGGTTGTCGTTGAAGTACGCAGGCACGGTGATGACCGCTTGTTCGACCGGCTCACCGAGAAAATCTTCGGCAACAATTTTTAGTTCTTGGAGAATGAACGCGGAGATTTCGGGAATGCTGAGGGTGTCGGAACGGAGCGCTATTCTTGCCTCGCCATGCGGCCCTTCTACGATGCGGTAGCTCGCTTGCCGCAGGGCGCTTGCCACCTGGGGAGAAGCAAATTTGCGCCCAATGAGCCGCTTGGCGGCGTAGACCGTGTTCTCGGCGTTGGTGATCGCTTGCCGCTTCGCAATGTGGCCCACGAGCTTACGCCCGGTCTCGGTAATGGCCACCATCGAGGGGGTGGTCTTGTACCCGCCACGATTGGCGATGACCTGCGCGGTTGCCCCATCAAGAACCGCGACGCACGAGTTCGTCGTTCCGAGATCGATACCGATGACCCTCTTCATGCTCTCTGTCCTAGGTGTCACCGCAGCGGCGAACGCGAGGTCAACTCACGCCGCAGCTCGGTCAGTTCACTGCACTCTGCATCGATCGCAGCGGCCGAAGCCGCCTCACGTTCCGCGTTCCGCAGCATACCCTGACGCAAGTACGCCCGCCCAAGAAGTGCGCGAAATGCTGCATTTTTTGGGTCCAAAAGGACCGCCCGGCTTGCACAGCGGAGGGCCGCGCTGCCGTCGACGATGCCTGCCGCCTCCTCCATTCGCAGAATCGCGGCTGCCGCGTCGCCCTGCACCACGGCGTCATCGGGTGCCCGCTGGGCGGCCTCTTCCCAAAAGGTCAGCGCCTCGGCGGGATGGTTTGCGTATTCCGCCCGCTTGGCGAAGTATGTGTAGTGTTTCCCGACCTCGCTTCCGCCGAGACTCTCGGCTTTGGCGAGGCCACGAATGACGTCGGCGCTCTCAGGTTCAAGGCCTTGTGCCAGTCGAAAAAATTGCAGCGCTTCCGCCCCTTGTGAAGCGGCGAGCGAGGCTTCGCCCTGAAGCACGAGGGTGCGCACTTTCTCGGCTTTTGCCAGGGGAATAATACCTTCGTAGCGGCGCCGTAGGTCGGCTATCGCCTGCGCGGTCGCCTCCTCGTTGGGTGCCGAACCCGGAGCCCACAGGGCCGGCGGAGGCGAACTTGGAGGCGACCCGGAGAGCGCCGGGGCCGACCCCGCGTTGCGACCCAATTTTCGCGCGAGGGTGAGACCCGAAGGCGGACCCGACACGTCAGTGATTCGCCCCGACGCGGCGTCGAGGACGTCCGTGATGCGTTCCGACGGGGAAGCGTCGTCGAGGGCTGGGGCGGAGGCCCGTTCGGCGACCACCACCGGCCGCGTGCGCGTTGAACCGGACGACGTTGCCACAGCGCGGGGATTCGTTGCGGGCTCGTCGCCTTCGTCCAAAGATGCGTCGTAGTGGGCTCGCCTTTCCACGTGCGAAAGCGTAAAGTGAGCATCTTCGATGGCAGCAAAAAGCCTAGTGATAGTGTCGCCGTCGGCGCCCAGCGAGCGACCGAAAAACCTGTCTGGATGGAGCGACGCAACGAGCTCGTAGTAGGCGTCTTTGATGGCCCGACGCTCGGCACCGATGGGCACGCCAAGGAGCACATAGTGGTTCGCCAAGAGCAGGCGCGCTTCAAGGCAATCGAGCAACGTGCGTTCTTCGGCACTGATCTGACTCGGGGCGGCGGCATGAAGCTCCGCAAGGGTCGGCTTCGCTGGGTGGGCGCCGGAAGGCCTCGCCGCGGGCATCAGCGAAGAACTGCCGAAGACCTGTATGGCCCCAAGTTTCATCAGGAGGTCAAGAGCCGATCGCACGACCTCTTCGCCGAGACCCGTGCCCATCACGATATCGTCTTCGGTGCAGTCTGCATCAACACGTGACAGCACAAAACCCTCGAGAGGAGTGAGGGGCAGGGCCTTGAGAACGGGGCCAGAAAGGGCGGTCGACGCGTATCTCTTCACGGGCTAGCCATCTCGGTGAAGGTAAAAGTGCGAACGCAAGTAGGCCAGACGAAGCCTACGCAAAATGACTTTTACCGATGCTCCGATTGGCACCGCAAAGAGCAGTCCGAGAAACCCGAAAGCGGCGCCGCAAGCGACCAGGGCAACGATGACCTCCACGGGCTCAAGGCCGACGCTGCGGCCCACGATGCGCGGGGTGATGTAACCAACGTCGATAAAGTGCACCACGGTCATGACTGCGAGCGCGGCGACAATCATGGCGAGGCCTCCGCCGGCGAGGAAGGCCACCATCAGAGCGAGAGCCAAACCCGTGAGAAAACCCACGTAAGGAACGAATGAGAGCATGCCCGACAGGAGCCCGATCGCCAAAGCCAACGGCACGTGCGCCACGTAAAGACCGAGCGAATAGAGAGCTCCCAGCACGACGTTCGCCGTCAGTTGCCCGCGCGCATAGCCCGCCAACATGCCTTGAAGTTCGGCGCCCGATGAACTCACGGAGCGAAACCAGCGACGCGGCACAAGGCGCGCCGCACCGGCCACGATGCGTTGCAGGTCGATCAAAAAATAAAGCGCAAGAAGCAGCACGATGACGGTTTCGCCGGCCACGCCGACGACGTTCACAGCCCCTCCCAAGGCGGACCCAAAGGCGTCCGAGGAACCAAAGATCGTCTTGAGGGCCAAGCGTCGCAAGTCCTCGAAAGAATGAGGCAAAACGAGCCGCGCGGCGGCCCCGCCAAACGATGAAATGCCCCGCTCCAGATCGGCCATGCGCGCCGGAAGGTTAGCCCCCAAAACGCCGAGTTCTTCGAGGAGGCTCGGAATGCCCCAAAGAAAAAGGGCGCATAGGGCGGCAACCAAAACGGCCATCACGAGCGACGCGGCGACGCGGCGATGGAGGCGCCACCGCTCCAGGGCTGAAACGAAGGGGTTCAGAGCGTAAGCGAGGACGAAGGCCAAGATTAGCGGCGACAGCACGCCGCGAAGAAACCAAACGCCCATCACGACCAAAACGAGCGAAAACACAGCGTACGGGGGCCCCGGCTTGCCGACCTCGTAGGGTGCCGATTCCTCGGGACGCGCGACCATTGCTGCAACAATACACGAGAAGCGTTCCCATCACGGCCTTCGTGGTGGCACGCGCGAGGACGGGCCCACGATGCCACGAAAACCTCGCGCAAGGCCGCATTTTTCTCCGCGGGTCGTGCGAGGAGTTCCGCTACACTTCGCCGGGCACATGTCGAAAAATAGCGGTGTTCCATCCGGAGTCAATGCGCCCGCCAGCGAGATCGGAACGATTCTCGCGCAACGCTACGAAGTGATGCGCGAGGTCGGGCGCGGCGGCATGGGCGTTGTGTACCTGTGCCGCGACCTGGTGACCGGCGAGCGCGTGGCGCTGAAACGCCTGCGAAAACCCGAGGGCGACGCCCAGACGCGCCCGGAAGAAACGTGGTGGTTCCAGCAAGAAGCGCGCGCCGTCGCGTCGCTCGATCACCCGTGTGTCGTCGGTGCCCGCGACTTTGGCAGCCTCGAAGATGGGTCGCCTTACCTCGCCATGGATCTTCTTCCGGGAAGAAGTGTTCACGAGTGGATGTATATTACACATATGACGTGGCCGGTGATTTGGTTCCTGATGGACCAATCTCTCGCGGGCCTCGCGCATGCGCATGCCCGCGGCATCATTCACGGAGACTTGAAGCCGTCGAATATCATGCTCGATATCCCCACGAGCGATCGCGCACCGCGAGCATTTCTACTGGATATGGGCCTTGCTTGGCTCCGTCGCACCGGCCATGATCCGCGCCTCGATGGGGCCCAAGCTCCGAAGGTGATGGTGCATGCAGGTGCCGGAACGGTGGGGTGGGTTGCGCCGGAACAGATTCGAAAAGCCGTCACCCTCGTGGGGCCTCCCACCGACCTCTACGCGCTTGGGTGCATTCTCTATCGAATTCTCGTCGGAAAAGAGGTCTTCGAGGGCGAGGCCCAAGAGGTGCTTCGCGCCCATAAAAGAGCACCGATTGCGGAGTTTGTGTTGCCGCCCGAAGTGCCCGCGGGTGTCGACACATTCATCCGCCGACTGCTCGCGAAAAAGCCCTGGGACCGCTACGAATTCGCCGCCGACGCTCGGCGAGACTGGTGGCATTTGCGCCCCGAGCTGCCTGCCACATGGGAGGCCGCGAGCTTGGCGCTTGGCCAAGAAAAGCCCGCAGACCGCGAAGCCCGCGCTGTGCGTGCCGCGCGTTCCCTCGCGCCGGGTCTCTTGTCGCTTCGCCCCGCGCCAATGATCGGACGCCGCGTGGAGCGCGAGCTGCTCCTGCGCGAAGTCACTGAAATGGTTGAAGATCCACGGGCCGCCCTTAAGCTGTTTATCCTCGTCGGCGACGCGGGGGTTGGCAAAAGTCGGGTGGCCGAATGGCTTTGCGAAACCGTTCACGAGCAAGGCCTGATGCACCCGCTTCGCGCCCGTTACGGCCGCGTACCGAGCCCGATCGACGGCATCACTTCGGCCGTGAGTGCACACTACAACCTCGAGGGTGCAGACCGCGTGGTGCTCGAACAGTCGCTCATGGGGCGATGGAGCGTGGACCTCGACGACAACGAGGCCCTGACGTGGGTAGCGGCCACCGCGGAGTGGCTGCGCCCCAGCGTTCCAGGCCAGTTTGAGCCTGTCGGCCCCACAGGCAAACGCTTCGTCCTCGACCGACCTGAACTGCGTTGGCTCGTCGCTCGCCGCGTATTTGAACGCATCGGAAAAGATCGCCCCGTACTCCTTTGGCTCGACGACCTTTTTCAGGCCTCGTCGACCACATTCGACATGCTGACGCGGCTGCGAAAAGACAACCCCGCTATCCGATTGCTGGTCGTCGCAACGGCGCGCCGCGAAGCGCTCTTGAGCGACATCGATATCGCCCTACGGATGGAGGCCCTCCGCGCCGATTGGCAAGGCGAAGTCCTGGAGATGGAGCCCCTCGACGCCGAGGAAACCAACACGCTTTTGCGCGCCACCCTGCCCCTCCACGACGAGGCCACGGAACGCGCCGCGAGCTCGAGTGGGGGCAATCCGCTGTTCGCCCTCCAGCTCCTTCACGCGTGGTCCGGAGGCGGCTACTTGCGCCTTGAAAAGGGCCAGTACCGCGTGCCTGAAGAGGCCCTTGAGGGGCGCGCGATGACCACCACGGAGCTCTGGGATGAACGCCTTCGCGCCGTGCCCACCGAGCAGCGAATTGGTGCCTACGCAACGGCCTCCATCGGCGACGATATTCGCGGTGTGGTGCTGCGGCCGCTGCTCTCTGCACTGGGCCTTGACCCGCATGAAACCCTGCTTTCCCTCACGCGCGCGCAAATTCTCATTGCGTCCGGTGCCGACCGTTTTCGCTGGCCCCATGCCCTCCTGCAGGAGCACCTTTCGGGGCGCCTCACGGAGCGCGCCGATGCGCCCGCGATCTACCGCCTCGCGGCCAACGCGCTTGAAGCCCATCCCACCGTGGGTTCGCGCCGCATCATGAAACTTCGCGTGAGCAACTTGCTCCGGGCGGGCGACGACGAACTCGCGGCATCGTTGATGCTGAAGTTCACCGCCGATTCGTGGAGTCGTTCGCGGGATGCGCGGGCAGTCCTCAAGGATCTCGACATCTTGTCGTCGCGTGTGAGTGGCGCGAACGAAGCCGAATACAACCACTGGCGGGCCGAGGCATTGCGCCACGCGGGCCGTGTGATTGAGGCACGCGACGCAGCGAAAAAGGCCCTAATCGTGTGGGAAAGAATGGCCCAGACCGCGAAGGCGGCGGCCACGCGAAGGCTCCTCGGGCACATCTCCTCCGACCTCGGCGCGCCGGGCCAGGGCCGCGACGACGTAACCGATGCGATCAAGACTTTCGAGAAGCTCGGCGACACGCGCGGGCTCATTGGGGCCATGGTCGTCCTCGGCGAAATTGATTACCTCCTCGGCGAGCATGCGCGCGCGCGTGAAACGATCCGCGATTGCATGCGCAAAGCGGAAACCGTCGGCGACAGACTTGTGCGCGCCCAGGGGCTCTTGCTCCTCGCTCTCATCGAGACCGCGGCGGGGCGTCACGAGCAAGCCTCGCGCTACACCCTCGATGCGCGCGAATCGTTCGAGAGCATCGGTTACCGCCTCGGAATGGCGCAGTCCGATGTGGTCCTCGCGCACGCAGAATTCCGGGCATTTCGCTACGATTCCGCGCGCTCGCGGGCAGAACAAGCGCGCGATTCAATGCGCGAACTGCAAAACCCACGCGGCGAAGCGGCGGCCCTTCGGCTTCTCGCAATGCTCGCCATCGTCGCCGCCGACACGGTGAGTGCGCGGGGCCACGCGCTCGCCGCGAAAGAAATCTACGACCTCCTGAAAGATGCTTGGGGCCAGATCGAAACCCGTTTGCTCTTGGCCCAAGCCGACCTCCTGCGGGGGTCCTCAACGGCCCGCGGCGTCATCGACGAGGCCGACGGCTACGACCCCGAGGAGCCGGAGCCAAGGCAGCATCGGCACCTCGTTCACGCGTGGCTCGCGCATGCGGAGGGCCGGTGGAGCGATGCCGCAACCCACATCGATGGCGCGCGGGCAGCATACGGCCGCTCCAATCGCACGGGAGACGCTACCCCGCACATGTTGGCCCGTTTCGCAACCATGGTCTGGGTTGGGCCCTCGACGGCCAAAATCGACGGTTGGCGCAAGGCCCTCGAAACCGACGCTGCAACCACGGCAAGTGTGCGTCCTCCGGCTATTTCTTGACGACGGGTGCGCCGGCGCGGTTTTTTTCGGGCCTCCATTTTTTCGGGCCTCCAAAGGGCTTGAAAAACGGTGAATCCTGGGCTATGGGGCGTGGGACTATGTCGACCCCGCAAAATCCTGCCGTTCGCCGCAAGCAAAAGGCCCGTCGTACGAAGCAACTCGCTGCTTGGCGCGTACTCGATGCCGCCGACGCCTCGAATGCCGCAATCGCTGCATCTCCAGTCGCAGCAGCGCCCGCCGAGCAGGCGTCCCAGTCTTAGACGGCGTAAACGGCCTAAACCGCCGAGCCTTTTGGCCTAGGTGGGCTAGGTTTTTTAGCGTGAGCGTTTCTCCCAGAGAAATGACTCAATAAAGCGACGAGCGCAGGTTCGTCGCTTTTTTTTGTGGCCCCATTTCCTAGCGTCGATCTACCGCCGCGGCCGACCAGCGATACGAGAAATAGCCTGCAACGCGCCGTCAACAATACGGTCCGTCGTGCCCGGGCCTAGGCTCATACGAATACTGCTCTTGGCGCGCGCCACACTGTGCATCGCCGCGATCACGGGGGAAGGCTCCAGCGTCCCCGCGCTGCAGGCGCTTCCGCTCGATACCGCGACGCCTTCCACGTCAAGGGCCACGACGAGTTCCGCGCCGTCGAGCCCCGCGACCGCCACGTTGCTCACGTGCGCGAGGCGCAGCGCCGGATCCCCGTTGACCTCACTGCCCGGAAACGCCGACAGCACGTGGGCCTCCAGTCGGTCGCGCGACGCTCGCTGGGCTGCGAACCCCGCACGGCATCGATGGCGCTCTTGGAGAGCCGCCAGGAAGCCCGCGGCGGCCATCGGATCGAGTGTGCCGGGCCGCAGTCCCTTCTCTTGAGCGCCGCCCAAAAGCACCGGGTGAAGGCGATGACCGCAGGAGCTCACCACGGCACCAATACCCTTGGGCCCTTGGAATTTGTGCGCTGCCAGCGTTCGCGTTGTTCCGAGTAACGGAACTTCCATACGACCAAAAGCCTGCACCGCATCCACGTGAATGGGCACCCCGGCATGCATGCACTCTGCATGCATTTCTTGCACCGGCTGCACCACGCCCGTCTCCTGGTTCACCGCTTGCAACGTCACGAGGCGCACGCCCCCGCGCCGGAGCACCTCGCGCACGTTGCCCACATCAATGAGGCCCGCGGCGCTGACGGGCGCCCAGTGGACCTGCGCGCGCCCTTCGCGTTCGAGCGCCTCGGCGACGCGGGTGACCGACGGGTGTTCCAATCGGCTCGTGATGAGCACCCCGCGCGCCTCAACAAATGGGGAACGAATCGCGATGTTGTTCGCCTCGGTGCCGCTTCCGGTGAAGAGCACATCTTGCGGCGCAGCCTCCATGACTTGCGCAATTTTTTCCCGCAAATCTTCAAGGATTCGTCGCGCCAAACGCCCGGCGCGGTGCACGCTCGACGGGTTCGCCCCGGCCCTTTGACTGGCCGCGACCATCGCCGCAAGCACGCCCTCCCCGAGCGGCGTTGTGGCGTTCCAATCAAGGTACGCGAAATCATCCATGGGCGAGGCGCGACGCGAACGTGGCAGCTTTTGGAATGGTGACGACGAAAACGGCACCGGCGAAAGACACGCCGCCGATGATGGCACCGCGCGAGATTCGGATCGTGCCGCCGTGACCCTCGACTACTTTTTTCGCGATGGCGAGGCCCACGCCGACGCCTCCGTGAGTCCGCGTCGCGCTGCCATCGCCTTGCACAAAGGGCTCAAATATTTGCGTGTACTTTGCCTCATCGACGCCCTGCCCCTCATCGGCCACCGACACTTCAAAAGTCTCGTCCACGGCGCGAACGCAGATGCCAACACGGCCCGACTCTTTGGTAAATTTCACTGCATTTTCAATGATTTGAATCATCGCCCGATGCAGGCGGTCCGGGTCGCCTAGGGCTCCGAGTGGTCCCCGAGAAAGCTCCTCGACGAGGGTCACGCCCTTGTCCGAGAACGCGCCCTGCAGCACCGAGGTGGAGCGCTTCACGACCTCGAGAATGTCGTAGTCGCGATGGTGAAGGCGCATGCGGCCCGTCTCGATGGCGGTGATGTCCGTGAGGTTGTCGAGGGTTGTGCGGAGGCGCCGAACGCAATCATCCATTGCGCGAAGGGCTTTTTTTTGGGGCTTGTCGAGGGGACCGAGGTCGTCGTCCAAGAGCATGCGCAGGTAGCCAACGATGGGTGTCATGGGGGTCGCGAGTTCGTGCGACATGTTTCGGTAGAACTCGGTGCGCAAGCGATCGAGTTCGCGCAAGCGAGAATTCATGCGCTCAAGTTCTTCGACCTTCGCCTCGAGCCGCGCCACAATGCGCCCACCCTGGGAACGAAGCACGGCCTCCGTTGTGTCGACCGTCGAGGTGATTCTCTCGCGAAAACCTCCAAGGTATTCAATCACTTGCGACGCAAAACGGCGCGCATCAATCGGCTTCGAAAGAAAACCCGTGCAGCCTACAGCCATGCTCGTATCGCGGTCGCCCTCCGCGGTGATCGCGATGATCGGCGTTTCTTTTAGACTGGGTTCCGCGCGCAGGCGAAGCGTCACTTCGTAGCCATCGAGGCCGGGAAGATTGATGTCCACGAGCACCAGATCCGGGCGCTCGGAAATGGCAAGGCGCACGCCCTCAAGGCCGTCGACGGCGTCGATCACCTCAAGGCCCTCGGCCGCAAGAAGTTTGCGCACGAGCAGCCGGTTTGACGAATCGTCTTCGATATGGAGAATGCGCGAAGGCATCCGGCGATCCTACCGCTTTTTATGGGTTCCGGCCTCAACGCGGGCTGCCGATGCGAATGCATTCGAGGCGCTCGTCCGCAAGGCCGCAAGGGCGCGCTCCGGGAAAACGGCTGAGAAGATCCGTGAAACAGTGTCTTGCCAGCGCCTCAGCAACGACTACGGTGCAGCGCCCATGAACAAGGGTCTCTTCGTCCTCCTCGCTCCGTTGCTCGTCGCCGGCTGCTCCAAACTCACCGCACCCCCAAGCGGCGATCCACCGCGCGATGCGCACACGGTTCGGCCCACGGTCGCCGCTGAAAAAGCGCCCTCAAAGCTCGAGGTCACCGAACTTGTGGTGGGCACCGGCGCGGAGGCGAAGGCGAACGACAAAGTCCGTGTACATTACACGGGTACACTTCTCGATGGGTCGAAGTTTGACAGCTCACGGGATCGCGCCGAACCGTTCAGCTTTCGCCTCGGCGTTGGCCAGGTGATCAAGGGCTGGGACCAGGGCGTGGCGGGCATGAAAGTCGGCGGCCGCCGCAAGCTCGTGATTCCGCCCGAGCTCGGGTACGGAGACCGGGGTGCGGGCGAGAAAATTCCGCCGAAATCAACACTGCTCTTCGACGTCGAGCTTCTCGGCATCGACCCGTGACTGGCCTCGCGAAGCCGACCAACGCCTGTTCAAGGCCCGTGGCCTACGGGCTCGCGGTCCTCTCGGGTGTGCTGATTTTTCTCGGCTTCGCAGGTTTCGACATTTGGCCCTTGGCCTTCGTCGCGTGGGTGCCGCTGCTCCTGGCAGTGCGAGGGCAAACACCAGGGTTTTCCCTCAAGTTAGGCCTCTTGACAGGCCTCGTGCTCGACGTCGGCGGCTTCTACTGGCTTCAGACAATGCTCACGACCTTCAGCGGTTTTCCGCCGGTGGCCTGCGCATTTTTCACCGTCATTCTCTGCGGGTACCAGGGCGGGCGCGCGGGCCTCTTTGCTTGGCTGCTCTCCCGCAGCGAGGGCCGCGGTTGGCCGTTCGCACCCCTCGTCTTCGTCGCATTTGCCGCCTCCGAAACCCTGTACCCCGTGCTTTTTCCCTGGTTTCTCGCGGGCAGCGTGCACATGCTACCCGTCGTGTTGCAAGTGGCCGAACTCGGCGGACCGATGCTCGTCAGCCTCGTCGTCCTGGCCCCCAGCGTGGCCCTTGCAGAAGCGATACATGCATTCCGCAACCATCGTTCGATGCCCCTCGCTCCCATCTTGGGGGCTCTGTCGCTCACGATTTTTTCGCTCGCGTACGGGGCCATTCGCCTCCCGCAAGTTCGAAATACGATGGCCGCCTCCGAGCCCTTCAAACTCGGTGTTGTGCAGGGAAATCTCGGCTTGATGCAGAAACGCGAAGACCCCGCCGAGGGGCTTCGTCGCCATCGGCGTCTCACGCGCGAACTGGTCGACGAGGGTGCCGATCTGGTCATCTGGAGCGAGTCGTCGATTACGTTTCCTCTGCCTGTCGACGCCGCGCCGCGCATTCTTCAAGAGCGCATGGTGGGGGGCCTCGGAGTGCCCATCGTTTCGGGTGCCGTTCTTTACGAACGGGCCAAGACCGCGACCACGCGCGAACGGTGGTTCAACGTCGCCGTGAGCACCGATGAAAACGGAAAACTCACGGGCCGCTTCGACAAAACCTACCTCCTCGCGTTTGGCGAATACTTGCCATTTGGTGAGCTATTTCCCACGCTTTATGACATCTCCCCCAATACCGGTCACTTCTCGGCGGGCACGTCGCTTGCGCCCCTCCGCGTGGTCGTGAAGGGCAAAGAGCGCAGCCTCACGGCCCTCATTTGTTACGAAGACATACTTCCAGGTTTTGCCCGCGATGCAGTCAAAGAGGGCGAGCCGGAACTCATCGTGAACCTGACGAACGATGCCTGGTTCGGCGACACCACGGAGCCTTGGGAGCATTTGGCGCTGGCGAAACTTCGCGCCGTCGAACACCGGCGCTACCTCGTGCGCGCGACCAACAGCGGGGTCTCGGCCATCGTCGATCCTACAGGGGCTGTTGTTGGTCATACGAAAACGTACGAAGCTGCAAAATTGCTAGCAGAAGCGCGTTTCATGAAAGCGCATACGCCGTTCGAGGCCCTCGGGCTTGTGCCTTGGTACCTCGTTTCGTGCGCGGCGCTGGTCTTCGCATTTCTACGACGGCGGCCCGCGGCGTCTTAAGTCCACGGCGGGCGGTGACAGACCGATGCGGCGTGCGCGACGAGAAATCCGCGCAGTCTTCTTGGCCCTCACGAAGCACTTACGGCACCTCATGGTTAAGCCGTTATCGAACCACTCCACGAAGCGGCGCACTTTGGAGGACCCATGGCCGCGATGCATGAAACCTGTAGTATTTGCAGCAAACCATTTGACGTTCAGTTCCGTTATCAAATGGAAGAACGCGACGGCGGCTTCAACTTTTACTGCTCCGCGGTGTGCCAGCAAAAGGCGGTTCGAGGCGAGGGTTCCGGCGGCGCAACGTGCTCCGGATGCGCGAAGCGGTTCGTCGTCGAACTCGTCTCGCAAGTGGTTCGCACCGCGGCCGGTCGCAGCTACGCGTGCAGTGAGGCGTGCCGCGATCAGATTCACGCGGAAGAACGCGGCGGAAAACTCGGCAACTTGGTCCCAATTCCGGCGGCCCAACTTTCGTGCGATGTGCTCCCCGCGGCCACCCTCGGTCCCGCAACGCGTTTGGTGGCCCCCGCGACACCGGTAAATCGGCCACCGGCGGCCCGCCACTCCCCCTTCCTGCCGTCTTCGACCCCATCGGCACCTGCTCCCCGGCTCGCGCCCCCCGCGCGCCTGGGCGGCCCGAGCGGCGTCGCGAAACACGCCGATGGCGCACCCCCATCGACGCGGGCCACGGGCGGCATGACATTCTCGCTCTCGGGCACGCTTTCCGACAGCGGAAACAACGCCGCCGTCGACGTGCCAAAAATGCTCGCGTGGTCACAAAGCGAGCAAAAACCCATCAATGGTCCGCGTCGCCTTGCGATTTTTAACCACAAAGGCGGCACCGGCAAGACCACGACCACCGTGAGTCTCGCAGCGGGTTTCGCCCAACGTGGGTACCGCGTTTTGGTGGTCGACACCGATTCCCAGGGCAACGTGTCCGCGTCTCTCGCGGTGAAGGCCGAGAAGAGTCTTTACCACGTCCTCGTCATGGGTCTTCGGCCGACAGACGCCGCCGTGCCCGTGCGCCCCAACCTCGATTTGATCCCGTCGAACGAGACTTTGGCCGCCGCCGAACTGTATTTGGCGGGCCGCCAAAATCGTGATCGCGTCTTGCGCGATCGCCTTCAATCGGTCGCCGACGGCTACGACATTATTCTCATCGACTGCAGCCCGAGCCTCTCGCTCATGAACCAAAATGCCCTGGCCTTCGCCGACGGCATCGTGGTTCCCGTGGCCTGCGATTACTTGTCGCTCATCGGCGTGCGTCAGGTGCTCAAAACCGTGAAAAACGTCAACACGCTGCTGCACCACCCCGTGCACATTCACGCGGTTCTTCCCACGTTTTACGATGCCCGAGCACGAATCTGCCGCGACGCGGTGGAGACCATGACGCAGCACTTCGGAGCCCGCTGCCTCGCACCCATTCGCATGGCGACCAAGGTCAAAGAGGCGCCGGCGCAGGGTCGAACCATCTTCGAATACGCCCCGGAATCAACCGCCGCCGAAGACTACGCGCGCACCGTCGAGACGCTCATCAGCGGAGCCCATCTTGCCACGGCGACAGACACTAGAATCTTGGCCCGCGCGGCCAAGGGCTGACACCCTGACCACCTGAGGACGCCATGGCCATTCACGACGAAAGCTACCCCACGAGCTCCTTCTTCGAACACCGAAGTTCCGCGGTCGCGGAGGCGGGAATTGAAGAGCGATTTTATGCCGGTGCCAAGCGCACCAGCAAACCGCCAACGGAGAAGCCTGCACACTACAAAGTGATCTGCATCTCCCTGTACACCCAGGATCTTGAGCGACTCGACCTCATGGTCGACACGCTAAAGGATCGCGGGTTTACGAAGGCCAATCGGTCCGCACTGATTCGTGCGGCCCTTGATCAGGTGGACCTCTCCAAGGTTCCGAGAGGCATCTGAGACGCGTCTCCGCGGCCGTCAAAACTGAGGGCGTTGTAGGGTCTGCCAAAGAGCCGCGCGATCGCGTTTCGCGTCCGCGTCGATAGGTAGGCGCTGGTGAACCGAAAAATCTCGTTCGGATCGAAATACGGATTTTTCAGACCGCCGAGCCTGACGAGCGCCAACACGTGTTCGGCCACGGACACGGGGCAGCCCGTCACGCGTACAACGTCTTCTTTGCGGGCCTTCCAAAGGAGCGTTTCCATGGAAATCATCTTGGAAAAGATGTCTGGTTGCTTGGCTTCCAGCGGGTTTTTCTGGGACCTATCCACGTATGTGCTTGCAATCTGCACGTTTCGCCCGTGGATGTCTCCCTGCCAGGTGGCGCAGTCGCCGATAAAGATAACGCGCTCTCCATCTTTGGCCGGGATGGGGCCTTTGTAGGCGCCGAACACGACGTGGACCGGGGGCATTTTTTGGTCCGTGGCGTCATCGTACATGCGCAAGATTTCGATCGCCTCTTCGATGGAACCGGGGCAGCCGCCCCAGCAGTACTCGTGACCGCCGTCGGCGGGGGGCGGGCCGGCGTAGGCGCGGATGTTCGACCCTTGAAAGTAGTCTTCGACGCGAATGAGCCCCTTCTCAAAGCCCACGGCGCGCTTTTGCGCGTCGGCGAGGGAGACGTCGCCGATAATCTCAATTTCCTGGAGATTCACAGGGCCAAAGCCGCTCTCGAAGGCCAAGCGAAGGTGCTCGACGGTCATGGGATCGAGGCCAAGAATCGCGCAGCACACGGAGTCAACGGCCAGCTGGTTGTCGCCGAGAATGACCATGCCCAAATGGAACGGTTTGGGCGTGAGCATGCGGCCCTCGCCGGCGGTGATAGCGTCGATGGCGACGAGGCGCGGCTGGAGCACAAACTGAAGGTCGCGCACCTTTTCGTGGAGCCGGTGATCGTGGTCAATCAGACGATGGCGGTCGTCTTGAATCCCGATGTAGTTCTTCATGGAGAAGGTCACGGTCGTCCACGGGTGCGCCTTGAACTTGGGGCAGTTCACGAAAAAATCGGCCCGAGCAACGGGCTCAGGAATGTAAATAGAGTCCCGCAAACGTCCGGGATGATTCAGTTTTATCTCGACCTGAGAGGCCTCATCGAAGTGGTGCACCTTGAGGCCCAAACGCTCCGCCACCGGGTAGTAGCCGGCGCCGTGAAAAGCGTAACGGGTGGGCATCGTGATGCCGCTGCGCTCACCGAGAGCCAGCTCGGTCATCGCGCCCGTTGCGCGATCTTTCAGCGCGAGAAAAACCCCTTCGAGAAATTCGCTGCGGGTGAACGCATGGGGAAAATAATGCCCCGACGCAACGCAGTTGGGCTTCACGAGCGTGCGACCATGGGGGCGCAGGTCGAGAGTCTCGAGCGCGTCGCGAACGATGCCGCGAATCATGGGAACGTCGTAGGTTGGGCAGGCCCGAAGAATCACCGTGGGACGTTTCATGGCTCGAGGTTAGTCGCAATGCGCAGAGAATCCGCTACCCATTGCGAGAAAACGTGGAATCGCGAAATCGTCTGGTAAGCACGTCCACCACCATGGGGCGATGCGATGACACCAATTGGCTGACGGCAACGCTCGTCACGCTCGTCACGCTCGTCGCGCTCGTCCCGCTCGTCGCTTTTTCTGGCTGCGCTTTGGGGGCGTCACGCACCATCGCCGACGCGGATTCGGGAGACGCGGCGCCCCCTTCGGTGGCCTGCGATCCAGGCCGCACGCATCCGGCGCGCGTGGGCGATTTCTCCATCGACGAAGCGTTGCCGAACGTGCCTTTCACGGCCCTCGACGCGGCGGGCAATCGCGCCGATTTCACCTTGCACGATCGCTACCGCCCGTGCGGATCAGAGGCAAAATTCCTGGTGTTGCGCATCGGCGCGACGTGGTGCGAGCCTTGCAAAATCATCGCTCGGAGCACCGCCAAATGGCGCCACGCAGCCCAGCGCGAGTCCGTCGAGGTCGTCGACGTGCTGCTCGCGAATCGGGAGCAACAGGTCCCGACGGTCGACGATCTCGCGGCGTGGCGCGCGACCTCCGACGCGGATTACGTGGCGTCGACCCCGGAGCGACGCTGGTTTGACCTCGATACAGCTCCAAACCATATACCGTATACGATCGTGATCGAGAAGCGATCGATGCACGTGGAGGTTCTCGGGCACGGCTGGGGGTGGCAAGAATACCCGGGCCGCATCGGCGCCCTCATGCGGCGCGCCAACCAGGATAATCCTTGGGCTTCCTTCGTGCCGCCGGCCCTGCGCGATGGCCTATTTGATGAGAGCGAGTGGGAGGTCATTCAGGGGATGGGCATCGATCGCCTCGGGGCGCCGCCCCCGGACGCAAGCAACGCTGTCTTCGCCTCGCCTGCCGCGGCTGCCCTCGGTCGCCACCTTTTTTTGATACATCGTTCTCGGCGTCGGGTCAGGTGTCGTGCGCGAGTTGCCACGCGCCGGAGAAAAACTTTGGGGACGACCGGCCCCAGTCCGAGGGCATCGCGAGGGTCGATCGCCACGCGCCGAATTTGACCCTTGCATCTTACACCCATGATCAATTTTGGGATGGGCGCGCCGACTCCCTCTGGATGCAGGCCCTTGGTCCCTTGGAAAATGCCAAGGAAATGGCGTCTTCGCGGGGCACTGTCGTCCGCCGTATCGGGGCCCAATACCGCGTATTGTATGAGGCTGTATTTGGTCCAATGCCGGCTGTGTGGGCGACCGAGAGCCTCTCCGGTGCCATGCCAGGCTCCGCGCCGTGGGCGGCCCTGACGAGCGAAGAGAAGCTCTCGGTCACGGGGGTTTTCGTCAATGCGGGCAAGGCCATCGCGGCCTACGAGCGAACGTTGAGCGTCAAAGAAAATGCCCTCGACCGCTACGCGCGCGGCGAGACTTTCGCGCTGACGGCACCCGAACGAAAAGGGCTGAAGGCGTTCTTTCATGCGGGCTGCGTCCAGTGCCACGCGGGACCGAGACTCACGGACGATGCCTTTCATACCCTGCGATTTCCCACGGGAAAACAAGATGGGTCGGCGGACAAAGGGCGTATCGAGGCCTTCGCGCTTTTGGCGGCGTCCGAGTTCAATCGCGCGGGTTCGTGGTCCGATGCGCGGCTCGGGCTCGCGTGGCCCGCCGACCAAGAGCGACTCCTCGGGGCCTTCAAGACGCCCTCGCTCCGCGGCGTCGGCACGCGGTCGAACTTCGGCCACGGAGGCACTTTGGCGACCCTCCAAGACGTGGCCAATCACTACAGCGAGCGGGGCCTAAAGGCCACCGACCCGAGGGCCGTCGGGGCTGTGGACCCATGGATTCCCGAGTTCGATAAGACGACCCGCGACAGCCTCGTTCCGTTTCTCAAGACCCTCGCCGGGCAGGCGGTCGATCCGGCCAGCCCCCAGTAATTTTCCATCGTTTTGAGTCCTTCTGCCCGGGCGCAATTCCGGGGCGGGCGCACAGCATCCATGACAAGCGCCGCCCGCTCTACTAGGGCGCGAACATGGTCGACTACGATAGTGTTTCGGGGCTCACATTTGACGATGTTCTCCTCGTCCCGAGCTACAGCGAGGTTCTCCCAAAAGACGTCGATGTGCGCACGCGGCTCGCGCGCCACATCGTCCTCAACACCCCGATTGTGTCCGCCGCGATGGACTCCGTCACGGAGGCGCGCACGGCCATCACCATGGCGCGCGAGGGCGGTATTGGTATTCTGCACAAGAATCTCCCGCCCGAGGCCCAGGCGCGCGAGGTCGAAAAAGTGAAACGCGCCGAGTCGGGCATGATTGTGGGGCCCGTGTGCGCCCGCCCCGATCAGTCGCTTCGGGAAGCCCTCGCCCTGATGCGCGAGCACGATATTTCAGGCGTTCCCGTGACCGAGGGCGACAAGCTCGTGGGCATCCTGACGGCGCGCGATATTCGCTTCGAGAAGAATCTCGATCAGCCCGTCGCGGTGCTCATGACGAAGAAACTCGTCACCGTTTCGCCAGGCGTCAGCGTCGAAAAAGCGAAAGAACTTTTGCACGCGCACCGGATCGAAAAATTGCTCGTCGTGGAGCACGACAAGCTCGTCGGTCTCATCACGATCAAAGACATTTTGCAGGCAGAGCACCATCCGCTGGCCTCCAAAGATGATCGCGGTCGACTCCTCGTCGGTGCCGCCATTGGCCCCGCCCCGGACCGCCGGGCACGCGTGGACGCGTTGGTGAATGCAGGCGTCGATGTCCTCGTGATCGACACCGCCCACGGGCACTCCAAAGGCGTCATGGACACCGTGCGCGAAGTGCGCGCGGCCTACCCCAATCTTGCCATCATCGCCGGAAATGTGGCCACCGCCGAGGGCACAAAAGCGCTCATCGAGGCGGGTGCCGATGCGGTCAAAGTGGGCATTGGTCCAGGCTCCATTTGCACGACGCGCGTCGTTGCGGGCGTAGGAGTTCCCCAGCTCACCGCCGTTCAAGATTGCGTGCGTATGGGCCGCGAATTCAACATCCCGATCATCGCCGACGGCGGCATTAAGTACTCGGGCGATGTCACGAAAGCCATGGCCGCCGGTGCGAGCGCCGTCATGATCGGCTCTCTCTTTGCGGGCACCGATGAAGCCCCCGGGGACATGATTCTTTTTCAGGGCCGAAGCTACAAAGTTTACCGCGGCATGGGCTCTCTCGGCGCGATGCGCATGGGGTCCAAAGACCGCTACGGGCAAGGCGGAACCGCCGACGAAAAACTTGTGCCCGAGGGCATCGAGGGGCGCGTTCCGTACCGCGGATCGCTCGCATCCATCGTCTATCAACTCGTCGGCGGACTGCGTTCCGGCATGGGATATTGCGGCGCCCGTTCCATCAGCGAACTTCAGGAGAAGGCTCGTTTCGTGAGAATTACCTCGCAGGGTCTTCGCGAGTCGCACGTCCACGACGTCATCATCACCGAAGAAGCGCCCAACTACCGCACGTAACAGGCCCGCCCATTCATGCCCACGCTGCACGAGGATCGCTCTGCCTTTCGGCGCACCATCGACGCCCATTGGCTCGGCCGTGTTTCCTACGACGACGCCCATCAGCTTCAAGAAGATCTGCTGGCGGCCCGCATCGAAAAGCGCATCGGCGATACCATCTTGTTTCTCGAACACCCGCCCGTGCTCACCCTCGGTCGGGGCGCGAAGCCGCACAACATTTTGCTCTCGCAAGAAGAGCAAGCCACCCGCGGCATGACCCTTCACGAAACCGGCCGCGGCGGCGACGTCACCTACCACGGGCCCGGTCAGCTCGTAGCCTACCCCATCCTGGACCTCAATCCCGACAGGCCCGATATTCGTCGTTATGTCCGCGACTTAGCCACCATCATGGAAGCCCTCGCCGCGGACGAAGGCATCGGCGCGGGGGTCATTTCCGGGTCGCAAAAATACATCGGCGTGTGGGTCAATCGGGCCCGTCCGTCGGTCTGGGAAGAACCCGCCATCGGCGACGACGGCGAACCCATCGGCGATTTGGCGAAGCTTGGTGCCATCGGAGTTCGCGTTTCACGTTGGTGCACTATGCACGGATTCGCGTTCAACGTTTCGACAGACCTTGCGCACTTTCAGGCCATTATTCCCTGCGGTATCGCCACGAAGGGCGTGACCTCGCTCGCAGCCCTCGGGTGCACCGTGCCCGCGCTCGCCGAAGTGGCGGCCCGCGCTTCTGTGCATTTTGCACGTATCTTTTCCGCTGAAGTGGCCTTTCACCGCGCGGGTTCACCGGAAGACGTGCGGCTCCGCGTGACGCCCAAGGTGGTCGCAGGCGAGCTCTCGGGCGCTCCATGAGCACACCGGCCGGCCCCGATCCTTCGCCGGAAACCCAGCCTTTGCGCGGTGGGGAACCCGCGCCTAGCAACGCGGCCAGCCACGCGGCCAGCAACGCGAACAACAGCGCCGGAAGCGCGCGCACCGCCCTCCTTCGTGACCGATGGGTGAACGCTTTTTTTGCGGCCATCGTCCTCGGGGGCCTCGCCGTCACGGTGATGTTCTCGCTGCGCGCAAGCGATCACTTGTTCGACTCCATCGAGGCGCAATGGGCGCTCGAAGAAAACGCGCGGGCCGTGGCACAAGCAGCGGCCGAGGCCCAGGCTGCCGCGGCGTCAAGCACGATTAGTGACGGCTTGCAAGCAAATTCGGAAGACGAAAAACTTCTGCAAAATCAAGGAGATGCCGGCACGCTGGACCCCGCACTCCAGCGCGCCGAGGCGCCGGAACCGACCTACGACGAGCGTCTGTGGCGCATCACGCGTCTCGCGAAAACCGAGAACATCGTGATCGTCGACGACACCTTGGGCAACCGCCGCCTCTACGACGCCCTGCTTGCGGAGAAGGTCTCGCGCTCGGACGTGCAAAAGATTCTCACGGCGTTCCGGGGCGTTCGCAAGCTCGACCGACTGCCCGCGTCGCTCAAAGTGCGCCTCGCTTTCGACAAGGACGACCAGCGACTTGTGGCCGTCGAGTTCATCGAGTCGCCGGTAGAAGTGTGGCAGGCGCGCGAGGGCGAGGATGGTGTTTTTAGAGCGGAAAAGCTGAACTTCGAGAAGGTCGTGCGCATGCTCGGCGTGGGCATTGTTCTCGAGGCCGACCTCCGCGCATCGGTGCTCGCCGCCGGTCTCGACGACGATCTCATCAAGCTCATCGACGAGATGCTCGCGGGTCACGTCAAGGCCGGCGCGCTACGGCCCGGCGTGCAGCTTCGCCTGGTCGTCGAAGAAGAACGCGTGGAGCAGAAGTTCGGCCGGTACCTCGCCATTCATGCGATCGAGGTCAGGCCCGGGGGCAAAGCCAAACCCGTGCGTGTTTATCGTTTTCAGCCGAGCAAGAAATTGGCTCACGGCTATTTTTCGCAAGACGGAAAACAGCCGCACGACGGAAGCTGGCATGCCCCTATCCCGCTCGCGCGCATTTCGTCCCGCTTTAATCCGCGCCGCATGCATCCCGTGCTCAAGATCGTGATGCCCCACAACGGCGTTGACTACGCGGCACCCTCGGGCACGCCGGTCTACGCGGTGGCGCCGGGCACGGTTCGTTCCGTCGGCGACAGCGGCCCCTGCGGCAACATGGTGCAGCTCCAACACGACCGCGGACTCGTGAGCGCGTATTGCCACTTTTCGCGATTTGCCCCCAAGATTGCGGCGGGGCAAAAGGTCACCGCGCGGCAACTCATTGGCTACGTCGGCCGAACGGGGCGAGCCACCGGGCCGCACTTGCACTTTGCCATGAAGCGCAACGACGCTTTCTTCGACCCGCTGTCCCTCAACTTCGATGGCGTTCGCACCGTGGCGAAGAAACACTTGTCAGCGTTTTCGCAGCGAAAGGCCGAGCTTAACCCCATCCTTGACAGCATCCGTCTGAAGGGCGACGCGCCCATGGACGACGTCGATGACAAGGACGAAAAGGACGAAATCCTCGACGAACTTCCGGACGGCGGAACCTGACCCACGGGTGCCGGCGTCCCTCGGGTGCGCGGCTATCCCACGTGGTTGACCTCAACGGCGACGCCCTCCAAGCCGTCGTTTACGCCTCGAACGGGCTCCGGGCGCCCGATTCGCGATGCAGATAACCCCGGTGTAATCAGGCACATCCGACGCCAACTGGGGATTTTTTGCCGCGTGCGTGCACCAAAAGAAAACAGCGAGAGAGCGTCTGCCCCCTCGCTGCGTCGCCTCGCGGAATGCGCGGCAGGGCCCTTATTACTGCCGAGCCTTGTCGAGCTCACCCTGAAGGTCGTCGAAGGCCTTGTTCGCGTTGTTGACAACGTAGTCGACGGTCTTCTTGTCGAGCTGCTTCATCTTGTTCATTGCATCCGTGAACGACTCGGTGTTGAGGGCAACCAACACATACATTGTACCGCTCGCGCTCATCCACGTGTCGACCGCCTCGGTTCCGGAAAGCGTCGTGTCGGTCAACTGCTTGGATGTATCCTGCACGAGTTGTTCGTCGGCGGCAGCGGTGCCGAAATTCTCGCCGCCCGTCACCGTTCGCTGGTAATCCTTCAAAAGTGCCGTGACCTTGGTTTGGAGCGAGCGAGCAAGCTCGGTGCGCCCGCGGCCGGTCGCCCCACTGCGTAGGAGCGAAATATTTCGCGATCCGCCCATGCTGCCGACGGCGCAAATCTTGCCTTTTCCCTGATCGCCCCAGAACGCGCGGCACGATTGCCGAACCCAAGTGGGCGAACCGTTGAACTCGGCGGCCAGCGAACTGCCCACAGGCTAGGGCGCGGCAGCCGGAGGCGGACCACCGCACGCGGCGAGACCGAGGCCAACAGCGACGAACAATATTTTCGAATATTCCATGAATTTACGGCCTTTCAGTACAATGACAAATAGAAGACTATTGAGCCCGGAAGACGAACATGGCGCGGCTGCTCATGACAAGTTTCGGATTGGAAAAGCCCGCGTCTTTGAGAGCATCTTCCAGCACATCTTCGACGTCGTCGGCGCTCTTCTTGGAACGAATCGTTCCGGCAAACTTCAAGGCCGTCTTGACCGAGAGCTTGACCTCGCCCGCGGCATCAAGGGCTTTCTTCAGGTCTTTCTGCTTCCGACGCTCGCCAAAGTCGCCGGTGATCGAGAAGAGGTACTTTCGGCCTTTGACCGCATCTTCGTGCCAATACCCCGAGACGTCTTCGAAGACTTTCGGCATGGCATCGGAAACAGCCTCCGAAATGGCGCTCACCTCCGCGTATCCCGGCGGGTACTGGCGCGATTCGCCGGTTCCCGTAGCCAAGAGTCGCCCCGTTGTGGCCTCGTACGCCTTAACGCTGGCGGCCGCCTTGACCGTGGCGGTCACACCCGCTGTAAAGGTGAAATAAATGTCTGCTCCCACAACGCTCGCCACTTCGCCGATGGGGTCCGTGATGACGCCGTCGATGGCTTCCACGGCTTTCGTCAAGTCGCCAACGTTCTTGAGGGCATTCGCGTCGACCATATCAAAACGCTTTTGCGTTAGAAAACTGGCAATGCGATCAACGATAAATTGTTGCGCCGGCGCAATGCCTTTTTGTGGGCTATAGCCTTCAGGAACCACAAGTATTTGCGGCGCGCCCACAGCCTCAGCGAGGTCAGACTGCTTAATCAGTATTCGCTCGCTCTCGAGTTTGCGGCGAAGATCTTTGACGTTTACATCGATCAAAACATCAATCGACGGTTTGTCGTCGACGAAGAGGGTCTTTAGCACACGGCCCGTGCGCGCCAGATCCGTCCACCGGGCGATGTTGCCCCGCTTGGCGTCAATGGCACTCTTTTCCGCGTCGCTGCCCGTGAGCTGTTTCGCGGCAAAAATAAGGGCCTCCGCTGCCGCCGCATCTTTGGCCCCGGCCATGTCCACGCCGGTGGCGCCCGCAACGCGGATGCGCTGAAAGTCCGTGTCGACGGTCTCGACAAATTGCGCCACAGGTGCCGCGGAGGTCAGACCCGGGCCGGCGAGCAGCGCGAACACCAGGCAAGATGTGAAGCTCGTTTTACGAAACATCATACAATTCTCCACTTCATATTAAATGTGATACGGTTTAGTTCATTTACCACGTGCGCATGCCGTCGATAATCCGCTGGAATGCCTGTTTCTTGGCCGCTTCGGCTCCCACGGCCAGGCCTGCGCTGCGGCTGTTCTTGTCGAACAAACGCCCGCGTGGGCCGGTTACGGTGACATTCAATTCGATGGGTTGTGTGGTTTGAGCCCCCACCGGAACGGACGAGCCCATCGACACGGTGACCACCACTTTGAGACTGCCGTCGTCGCCCACCGTGATGCCGAGTTTTCGCTCGACGAACCCAGAAACCGCCGCCTTTAGTTTCTCTCCCTCTGGCGATCCGTCGCTCAGGCCCACGAGCGACATGCGGCCGAGAGCGGGCTCACTTGCGGACAGTTCGAGTGTGGCACGCTGAGATGGAGTGATTGAGCCGATGAGACCCGCGGCGCGCAGTCCCCCGAGGTCGTGGAGGATTGTCAGTTTCACGGTCTGTTTGCCGTAAATCGTGCCCGGAGTAAACCGCACGACACCTTTCGCATTTGCGACCAAACTCGGAGGAATATCGGCAATTCCGCCGTCGAGGCGCCCAACGAAGCGCGCGCCGTGCAAGACTTTACCACCGCACGTGGCGGTTAGTTCGAGGGTCGTGGGCTTGTCTTCCAAGAACCCGCCATGGACGTCCACGCAAGAAGCCAAGCGTCGCGTGGCTCGAAGGAGCTGTTCTTGGGGCGTTTTCCAGCGATCTTTCACCTTGCGGCCCATGGGTGAACGGCCAAGAATGTTGGCCTGGTCGATGGCATCGGCGAGGCCGAAGATTATCTCTTGGCTGAGGGTATCGTTTCGGAACGCCTCGATGACGGACTCGGCGGCCGCCGCCATGGCCTCGATGACCGATTCGGCGAATTCATTTTCTTTGCGTTCAATTTCGCCTTGGTCGAGGCTCGCGAGAACGTAATAGTTTCCGTTCTTTGCATCGCGGTAATGTTCGAGGAACTTGAGACCCTCAAGAGACGCCTGCACCAGAAGCTGCGTCGTGCTGGAAAACGCTTGGGCCGAGACCGAGGCGCTCCGCGTGACTCCGTTGGCACCGCGCGACTCAACCGAGGCCGCCGACTGAGAATCGACGGACACGGAGTCGATTCGCGTCTGAATTTGCGCAGCGATTTCAAAGGTGGCGCGCTGCATGCCGAGGCGACGCTCGTCGGTCGCGCCGGCATCTGCCCGGGTGACCATGCCCACACCGTAAAGAATTTTGCCGTCGGCACCTTTGCCGTCGAGCCAAGACGGGCGCTTTGGCACCGGCGGCGGCAAATCGGCGGGCGGCGGCGGCGGATTGAAAAAGCCGTCGCGGGAGGGCGGTTTTCCCTTTTCAGGAGGCGCGGGACGAGGCGGCGGCGGCGGCGGTTTGGGCCTTGCGCGGCACCGGTCCGCGTCTTCGGCGGACACCTTGTCACCGACGGCCTGCGCCAGCTCGATCTGTGCGCAATCCGCACGGAACGAGACGTCGTCGAAGCGCTGCGCCCGCGCCGGCGAGCCGATGGTGCAAAAGAGGAAGAGGCCCGTGACAATGGCGCGTATGGGGCAAGAAGCGATGTTGAAACTCATGAAATCCTACCATTTTACGCCGGTTAGGCGCTTTTTGAGGCCGATCCCCGCCAGGGGAACGCTCCTTGGACGCGAAAGCAAGCGCAAACCAACAGGGAAAATGACAGTACGGCCTCGAAAGGTGCGCTCACCTGGATGTGCCCAGTCACTTGCGTGTCGCGCCAACTCAAAACGTCCGCGTGGCACACACCCGTCTCGGGACCATATGACACGTACGCTTAGTAGGTGTACGCGAGGCCGACGGCGCCGAGAAAGCCTTGTTCCGCGTCGAGCTTGCCCGGCGCGATCCCGGTGTAGTCCACGTCGTCCACTTTCACGACCGGCGAGAGCATGACGTAACGGTAACCGGCGTTTACACGCAAGGCCACCCGCGGCGAGACCTGAAATCCGACGCCGACTTTACCGGCAGCACCGACGCCCTGCGCGCCTATCTCAACGGTGGTTCCACTGGCGTACGCGTCTTTGTAGAGTTGGTA